>JBFZCQ010000194.1:0-3091 GCA_041307905.1 Methylotenera sp. | reverse complement strand
GACGCTCTTCCGATCTTAACCTGGACATCAATACCATTCGCTGGCTGGAAGACATACTAAACAACCGCAACTGCACCATGATCATCATTTCGCATGACCGCCACTTTTTAAATCAAGTGTGTACACATACCTGCGATATGGATTACGGCAAGCTTGCGGTTTATCCGGGTAATTATGATGATTACATGGAAGCTAGCACCGCAGCCCGTGCACAACAAGCTAAAGATAACGCGAAAGCTAAACAACAAATCGCCGACTTGCAGGACTTTGTGCGTCGCTTCTCAGCAAATGCCTCTAAAGCTAAACAAGCGACCAGCCGCGCCAAACAGATCGATAAAATCAAGATTGAAGAATTCAAACCTTCTTCACGTCAGTATCCGTTTATTCGTTTTGAATATGATGAGCGGGAAAAGCTGCACCGCAATGCTGTTGAATTGAAAAAGCTCAGCCATGGCTTTGATCACCTGTTGTTCAATGACATCGACATGATGTTTGAAGCAGGCGAAAAAGTGGCGATCATCGGTGAAAATGGTATCGGTAAAACCACGTTTTTACGTTGCCTAGCCGGTGATTTACAACCTAAACACGGTGAAGTGAAATGGGCTGAAAAAGCAAAAATCGGCTATTTTGCACAAGACCATGAATACGAATTTGAACAAGGCGAAGATCTGTTTGAGTGGATGTCTAAATTCACACAGCAAGGTGATGATGACCAGACTGTGCGCAGCATGTTGGGGCGTTTACTGTTCTCTGGTGAAGACACTAAAAAATCAGTCAAAGTGCTGTCAGGCGGCGAAAAAGGCCGCATGCTTTACGGCAAACTGATGCTGGCACGCACTAACGTATTGCTGATGGATGAACCGACCAACCACATGGACATGGAATCTATCGAAGCACTGCATACTGCGCTGGATAAATACAAAGCTACATTATTCTTTGTAAGCCATGACCGTGAATTTGTAAGTTCCATTGCTACACGTATTCTGGAAATCAAAGCCGATGGCATTGTAGACTTTACAGGCAACTATGAAGACTATCTGCTCAGTCAGGGTGTTGAGTAACCTCGTTAAGTTTAATTGCAGTAATTTAATTCAGCATCTCGACCATCGAGATGCTGAATTTACTCCCTCATAGCACCCTAGCGGAATATCACAGCACGCATGCCCTACTCATCCGCACAGCACTGCCTGCAAGAAGTATTCGGTTACACCTCATTCCGCGGTGAACAGGAAGCGATAGTTGAACATATTGTCAGCGGTGGTGATGCGTTGGTGCTAATGCCAACCGGTGGCGGAAAATCTCTTTGTTATCAATTACCTGCACTACTGCGCGACGGCGCTGCAATTATTGTGTCACCACTGATTGCGCTCATGCAGGATCAGGTAGACACTTTGCAGCAACTGGGCGTATCTGCCGCGTTTCTGAACTCAAGCCTAGATAATCAGGCCGCCGATGCAATCAGTGATCAATTGATGCAAGGCAATCTGAAAATCCTTTACGTTGCGCCGGAACGCTTGCTGACGGGTAACTTTCAGTATCTGCTGGAACAACTTGATAATCGTGTTGGCATTGCATTATTTGCAATTGATGAAGCGCACTGCGTGTCACAATGGGGCCATGACTTTCGGCCTGAATACCGCAAACTGACTGTGCTGCATGAACGTTTCCCGCATGTTCCGCGTATTGCGCTGACGGCAACCGCTGACGCGCCTACCCGTGCTGAAATAGTTGAACGCCTTAACCTCGAAAATGCGCATCAATTCGTTTCCAGCTTCGACCGACCTAATATCCGCTATCGCATCACACAAAAAAACAATGCCCGCCTGCAGCTGGAAGCTTTTCTGGAAGCAGAACACCCTAACGATGCCGGCATTATTTACTGCCTATCACGCCGCAAAGTAGAAGAAACTGCTGAATGGCTGAAGTCACGCGGCTGGAATGCATTGCCCTACCATGCAGGACTTAATGCAGCGCTACGTAACAACAACCAACGCAAGTTCCTGCGCGAAGAAGGCATCATTATGGTGGCGACCATTGCGTTTGGCATGGGCATCGATAAACCCAACGTACGTTTTGTGGCTCACCTGGATTTACCCAAAAGCATGGAAAGCTACTATCAGGAAACCGGCCGTGCCGGACGTGATGGCCTGCCTGCCAACGCGTGGATGACTTACGGTTTGGGTGATGTGGTCAGCATGCGCCAAATGCTAGATTCCGGTGATGCGCCCGAAGAACGTAAACAGGTGGAAAGAAGGAAACTCGACGCCCTGCTCGGCTTCTGCGAGTCGACCGGCTGCCGCCACCAGACTATATTGCGCTATTTTGGCGAACAGCATGATGGCAACTGCAATCAATGTGACAATTGTCTGGAGCCGGTTGACACCTGGAATGCAACGCAAGCTGCACAAATGGCACTCTCCTGCGTGTATCGCACCGGACAAAGGTTCGGCGTCGTGCATCTGATCGACGTATTGCTGGGCAAGAACAACAGCAGAATCGAGCAGTTCCAGCATCACCAACTCAGCACTTTCGGTATCGGTAAAGCATTGTCACAGCAGCAATGGAGCAACGTATTTCGTCAGCTAGTCAGCGGAGGCTATCTGGAAACCGATATTCAGGCTTACGGTGGTATTAAACTGACCGAAATGGCACGCCCTGTGTTGAAAGGCGAAACTGAAGTGTGGCTACGTCGCGATGAAGATACAACTAAGCGCAAGTCCAGCAAAGCAGAACGTGGTGCACGCGTCAAAGAAGGCTATGCGGAAGCCAATGATGACCCGCTCTGGCATGCGCTCAAAGCCAAACGTACCGAGCTTGCAAGGGAGCAGGGAGTACCGCCCTACGTCATTTTCCATGACAGTACGCTATTGGAAATTCGCAATCAAAAACCCGGCAGCCTCACAGAGATGGGCAATATCAGCGGCATAGGCCAGGCAAAGCTCACACGCTATGGCGATGCTTTTTTACAGGTACTGGAAGACGTAGCGAATAGCCTCTAACAGATGGCTTGAAAACATATGGGCACTTCTATTTGACATATCCTCCCCTGCCTAAAGACAGGGGACTCCTCCTACGAGCGTATCATGTCCGA
>JBFZCQ010000193.1:0-3237 GCA_041307905.1 Methylotenera sp. | reverse complement strand
TGCAGCAATTGGGTGCTCCACCAGCATTGGCTTTGGTTGATCTGGGTTTGCCGCCCAATCCTCATGTGCCTGAAGAGGGTTTTAAAGTTATCAGTGCACTTATTGCACATTCCCCTAGTATTAAAATCCATGTACTGTCGGGGCAGAGTGAAGATGCCAATGTGAAGCGTGCGCTTGCATTGGGTGCGGCTGATTTTATTGCCAAGCCATGTGATGTTGAAAAGCTGAAAGATATGCTTTTAAATGCGCTCAAGGTGCAGGATGTTGAGCGCAATGAAATTAAGGTGGAACAGGAGTATGGTGGATTGCTTGGCAATAGCCTGCCGATTCAGGCCTTGCGTTTGCAGGTCAGGCAGTTTGCCGATTCGCCATTCTCAGTGCTGATTGAAGGTGAATCCGGCAGTGGTAAGGAACTGGTAGCAGGCAGTTTTCATTATCAGAGTGAGCGCTCGCTTCAGCCGTATTTGTCGATTAACTGTGCGGCAGTTTCGCCGTTGCTTGCTGAATCAATTTTATTCGGGCACGCCAAAGGTGCCTTTACCGGGGCTGTTGCGGCGCACGCGGGTTATTTTGAAGATGCGGGTGAGGGTACTTTGTTTCTGGATGAAATCGGTGAACTGCCGTTGGAGTTGCAGGCCAAGTTGCTGCGTGTTTTGGAAAACGGTGAATATCATCGTATCGGCGAGACGCAGACACGTAAAAGCCGGGCGCGTATAGTAGCTGCTACCAATCGGGATTTGCGTGCAGAAGTGCGTGCCGGCAAATTCAGGTCTGATCTGTATCACCGCCTTAGTGTGTTTACGGTAAAAGTGCCGCCACTACGCGAGCTTGGTGAGGATAAACATCTGCTGCGTGAACATTTCACGGCTTTTTACGCGAACCAGATTGGTAAATCGCTGTTTGAGCTCGATGCAAAAGCACAGAGCCGTTGGCTGGATTATGCTTTTCTCGGTAATGTACGCGAATTAAGAAATATCGTGATTCGGTTAATTGCAAAATATGCCGGTAAAACTGTTAAAGAAAATGAGTTGATTGCTGAATTTGATTTGACCGAGCCTGAAATTTCAGGCAATGAATTCAGTTTCAATAATGAGGCGATTATGATAATTCAGGCACAGCGTCATTTGCAGCGTCAGGTCAATGTCAGTCTGGATGCGGTGCTCAAAACCTGGGAGCGTGCCTATATTGAAGCCGCAATGAAAATGACGCATGGCAACCTGAGCCAGGCCGCCAAATTGCTGAATGTGAATCGTACAACGCTGTATAGTCGTATGAGCACGCAAAATGACAGCTAAAACAGCGGTGACAGATAGAAATGTGTCTTTTACCAGCGTTAAAAACTATATGTAAAATTTATTTAATCTGAAGCATCTGGTACTAAAGAAATTTGTTTTATCGTAAAATTCCCTTAGCTAATTTTGCGTATTATTGATCAAACACTTGGATTGGCAGGAATAATTTGTATTATCCCCACTTTGGTTTAAAAGAACCGCCATTCAAAATTACACCGAATACGGATTTTTTCTTTTCCGGCGGTAATCGTGGCGCCATACTTGATGCGCTGGTCTATGCGATCACCAACGGTGAAGGCATTATCAAAGTTGTGGGCGAGGTAGGCAGCGGTAAAACCATGCTCTGCCGCATGCTGCAAACGATACTGCCTGAAAAAATCGAGAGCATCTATCTTGCTAATCCGAGTGTTGCACCCGAAGATGTTCTGCATGCAATTGCTTTTGAGTTGCAGCTTAAATTGCCTAAAAATGCTGACCGTTTAAAAGTCATGCAGGAATTGCAGGCGTATTTGCTGGCGCGTTATGCAGAAGGTCGCCAGGTTGTGATATTTGTAGAAGAGGCGCAAGGTATGCCTCTCGCAACGCTGGAAGAAATCAGGCTGTTATCAAACCTGGAAACCAAGCAGGATAAATTGCTGCAGATTGTATTGTTTGGTCAGCCTGAGTTGGATGATAACCTGAATCAGGAGCATATACGTCAATTGCGCGAGCGTATTACGCATCGTTTTAATCTGGGGCCTCTGCAAACCAAAGATGTGGGCGATTACCTGATTTTCAGGCTGCGTGCAGCGGGCTATCATGGCCCGCACCTGTTTACAGAGTCTGCAATTAAAAAACTCTCAAAAGCATCAGAGGGCTTGGTGCGCCGCGTGAATATTCTGGCAGATAAAGCTCTATTATCAGCATTTGCCGACAATGTTTACCAAGTGACACCTAAGCATGTGCATGCAGCAGTCAATGACAGCGAATTCGGTTTAAAGTCTAAATGGTATCAATCAAGCTTGGCTAAAACGGGCTCGCACCCTAAATATACATGGTGGGCTATATTGTTGATTGCCATCATAGGTTTGGGGATGTTGGCAGCAGTTTTTGTATATACGAATGGATCGCAGCCAAAGCCTAACCCTGTCGCCAGCGCTGAAAGCAAGCCTGCTAAAAAAAGCGCTGTATTGCCTGCTGTCACCGCATCGACTGCTGATGCAATAGGTACCACCGTGATGGATGAGCAGCAATTGTTAGTGAATCAGCGTTTGCAGGCTACTGAAAATTTACTGTTAAGCACTAGCCCTGACATCATATCCTTGCAGATCCAGTCTGTTCCTAGTGTTTTAACTGCAAGTGAACAGCCGCAGGATGCTTTGTTAAAAACTGCTTTAGATAAACTGCGTCGACAGCTTGAGATAGACAATATTTATTTATACCGTATGCAGCAGAATAACAGCGTTTATACCGTGATTTTATATGGCGCATTTAGTCAGCGAACAGACGCCTTAGATGCACTTAACGGCTTGCCTGACGAAATTAAAACGAATCAGCCTTATTTGCGCACCTTGGCCGGTGTTAAAAAAGATATTGAACTGTCGCAAAAAAGTCGTCTAAATCCCTGATATTTTCAGACTTTATTTCGATAAATACAGCTATTTTTTCAGATACTTAACAGCAGATTGTAACTAATTGTTGCGATTTGTTATTCCCTGCTATTATTTGCGGTATTATTGATATGATATAAATAGAAAAGTGGCCTGTAAGGCAGCTATCGGGAGTGTTAATCTATGGCAATCAATAAAGTGATATTGATGCTGTCAATGTCTATGATACTTGGCGTGACGGCTTGTGCACACAAGTCCAAGGTGCAGCCATCTAAAGGCCATATCGATGATAAAAATGCGTCTTCAGCTACTGAACCTTTAAAGCCCGCAGGGAAGGTTGCTGGCGATATCCAGAT
>JBFZCQ010000192.1:0-5323 GCA_041307905.1 Methylotenera sp. | reverse complement strand
TTTTATAGCATTTGTCATTGATTAGTACTTTACTTGTACACGGTAATTTAAAATGGTTTTGCCTTCAGCTGGTATTTCAATTTTCCACACAGCGGTATTACTGGTGGCTTTTTGGCTAACGTGATTTTCTTTAAGAATTTTCCATTCACCGGGGATAGGCTCTTGAACGGTCACTGTGACACGTTCTTTTTTAGCATTTTTAAGTACGATTTCATAAGCACTTTCAAACAAGCTGTTACCTTTAGCCGGGCGTGGTAATGCTTTAAAATCTGTTTGTTTTTTGTCAGCGGTAACATCAAAAGAATCACCTAGCTTCAGGCGTACAGTTTCATTTTTCGGCGTGTGGTCAATTTTATCTTCACCCACAAATTGCGCATTGCCCTGACTATCTTTTTTATATACCCGCATAATGCCTTTTGGTAAAGGCATGCCAAGTTTTGCAGCTTCTTTATTGTCAAATTCTATAAAGGCACCGACTTTCATTTTTTGGCCTAAATCACCATAACTGGAGCCGTAATAATAGTCTGCACCTCGCAGCACAAGCTCTTTACGTGCCGGTATATTAGATGCAGACAGTAATGCAACTTGTTTGGTTTGATTCTCGGCAATAGTAGTAGGGCGATCCAGCGAGTATAGGTGATATTCAAGCAGCGACTCTTCAGCCATCCCCGTACTATCTTCAGCAGCCATTGCCAAGGTTTTATGCATTGCTGGAGCACGAGGGAAGTTTTCGCGTACCATATTGACATCACCGGCAACTAGTTGCAGTTTTGCGTTGTTATAACTGGTGCCACTAGTATTGCTTAGCGTAACCCAGCCTGATAGATCAAGACTGTCTTCTTTAGGACTCAGTTCGGCTACATAATCGGCCTTCCAGCCAAGACCTCCTGTTAAATAGCTGAGTTCTACTGTCTGTGTGGAAGCTGTTTTATTGTTAAGTTTGGTCACCAGGGTAGGGCGATCACGCAGGTTGTTGGGTACGTCATCGTAAATAATGCGTCCAGGAATACCGGTTTCGATGCGATTGCCAATTCGCATTACCACACCGTTATTCGCTGACAGAACGGTAGCTTGCTCTGTCGTTTCTAAGCCTGTAGCTGGGTTCACTCGAGCAACAGTTACATTCTTACCTACAAATTTTTCAAGCAGCTTCTGCGGGGTAAGTAAGTCAAAGTCAAAATTCTGCTCTAGTGTAGTAAAGCTGCCCGCATTGCTTAAACTGCGCAGCAGAGCGCTCTCTGGCCTGATCTGTGCACTTACATCACGTAATGCTAAGCTATTCAGCCCGCTATTCAGGTTAACTTTACGCTGGTCTTTTACTAAAGCAAGGTTATTATTGTAAATGGTGACAGCGACACTTTGCTGATCATTGAGTGTGCTGCGTATTTCGTTCAATTCTGTTGCAACCGCAACAGCAGAAAACATTGAAACAATGGCAGATGTAATTAATGCGTATCGAGCGGACATGTCTTGTTCCTTTTAACTGAATTAGTTACTGCATCTATTAGGATCACACTTAATTATTTATATTACTGTGAAACTTTCATTCTGTAACATATTAACCAACGCAATCAATGGCAGACCAATCAATGCGTTAGGATCTTCCCCGGTCATTTTTTCTATAATCGCAATACCTAGGCCCTCGGATTTTGCGCTGCCCGCACAATGATATGGCTGTTCTTTAGTTAAATAGCTTTCAATTTGTGTATCTGTCAGATTTCTAAATTTAACTAAATAGGGTACGACTTCAGCCTGCATATTCTGTGTTGTGGCGTTATAAAGGCATAGCGCGCTATGGAAGGTGACCTCTCTGCCGCGCATCAACCGTAGCTGTCTGGTTGCATTCTCATGCGTCAGCGGTTTGCCTAATTGCTGATTATCCAGTGTCGCAACCTGGTCGCACCCGATAATCAGTGCATCACTGTTTGATACGCCTATTTTTCTTGCTTTTACCTGGGCTAATCTCAGTGCTGTTTCCTGCGGCAATTCGTTGGGTAAGGGTATTTCATCTACATCTGGAGATAACCATGTAAATGGCACCTGTAAACGCATGAGCAGTTCACGCCGATAGGTTGAGGAGGAAGCAAGAATTAGATTTTTGATCATGAATTTTAGTTGGGAACAAAAAAGCCGACAGTTAAATTCTGTCGGCTTTAACGTAAAAAAACAAATTATTTATTCTGGTTGAATTTCCAGCAAAGCTTCATCAGGGGTCACTGCGTCGCCTTTGCTGACATTGACAGCGACTACGACGCCTGTGGTTGCGGACTGGATTTCGTTCTCCATTTTCATCGCCTCAATCACCAGTACACCATCGCCAGCTTTAACTTTATCGCCAACGTTTACTTTAACAGCAACTATAGTGCCCGGCATTGATGTAGTTACATGACCAGCATGTGAAGCACGTGGACGACCACTTGCTGTGCTGCTGACAGCTTTTTTCTTACCTCCGCCGGATGCAACACCACTGCCGGAAACTTCAATTTCGCTTAAAGTTTCTACAATAACTTCTTCTGCAATACCGTCAATAGTGACATAGTACGGACGGTGTTCCTGACCGGCATGACCGCTACCTGTCAGATTGATATGGAATGTTTCACCATGCAATGTCACTTTAAATTCATTAGGCGCAAAACGGGAAGCGCTGGATTGTACAGCTGATTTTTCCAGCAATGCTTCAGGGGCTGCAGAACCTGCATTGCGTTCTTGCAGATAAGTTTTGCCGATGTCCGGAAACATTGCATAGGTCAGAACATCTTCTTGCGATTTTGCAAAAAGTTCAGCTTCTGCTGTTAACTTTTCCATTTCTGGTTCAAGTAAGTCAGCCGGGCGACAGGTAATGATCTCGTCATTACCAACGGCTTTTTGCTTAATCTCATCATTAACCGCAGCTGGCGATTTACCATAATGGCCGCGGAAATAATTTTTTACTTCATTTGTGATGGATTTATAACGATCACCAGTCATTACGTTCAGCACAGCCTGAGTGCCAACAATCTGTGAAGTTGGCGTTACTAGAGGAGGATAGCCCAAGTCTTTACGTACAGACGGGATTTCCGCCAGCACTTCATCTATGCGATCAAGCGCACCTTGTTCTTTTAACTGGTTGGATAAATTTGAAATCATACCGCCTGGCACCTGGTTAACCAGTACGCGGGTATCTACACCGGTAAACTCACTTTCAAATTGCCAGTATTTTTTGCGTACTTCACGGAAGTAAGCGGTAATCTCCTGTAATGCCTGTAAATCCAGACCAGTGTCATACTCAGTACCTTGCAAAGCAGCCACAATACTTTCAGTTGACGGATGACTCGCACCTTCGCCAAATGATGAGTTACAGGTATCAACAATTGCTGCACCGGCTTCAATGCCTTTCAGCAGGCACATTGCTGACAGTCCTGAAGTTGCATGACTGTGTAGGTGAATTGGTAAATTAACGGCTGCACGCAGTGCAGTGACTAAATCTGTTGTGGCTTTTGGCTTTAGCAGTCCAGCCATATCTTTAATTGCAATCGTGTCGCAGCCTAATGCTTCTAAACGTTTTGCCAAGCCAACAAAATGATCAACATCATGGACCGGACTTGTGGTGTAGGCAAGAGTGCCCTCAGCATGCTTCCCTACTTTTTTAACAGCAGCAATTGAGGATTCAAGATTGCGCATGTCATTCATCGCATCAAAAATACGGAACACATCAACACCATTATCAGCAGATTTTTGCACGAACGCACGTACAACGTCATCAGAATAGTGACGGTATCCCAGCAGGTTCTGACCGCGCAGCAGCATTTTAAGGCGACTGTTTGGTAAGGCCTTACGTAGTTTTGCCAAGCGCTCCCACGGGTCTTCTTTCAAATAACGGACACAGGCATCGAATGTAGCGCCGCCCCAGGCTTCGAGTGACCAAAAGCCGATAGAATCAAGCTTTGAGCAGATAGGAAGCATATCCTCTGTACGCAGACGCGTAGCAATAAGTGATTGATGACCATCTCGTAAAACTAATTCTGTAATATGTACTTTTGCCATTTTTTAATTTATCACTTTAAAGGTTTGTGTTAATTTTAAAATTTATTGAAGTCGTTTAAATGCCTTCATGCGCTGCAATCGCTGCCGAAATCGCTGCCGCTATCATTTCCGGTGGAGGTTCATTCGCGTAGTTTGTCAGCTCTGGGTATGACTCTACAAAGCTGGTATTAAAGTTAGCATTTTTAAAGTCAGGATGTTTTAAAATCTGCTGGTAATATGGAATCGTTGTTTTTACACCATAAATCAACATATCATCCAAAGCACGGCGACCACGCTCAATTACGCTGTCCCAATCCAGTGCCCAAACCGTGAGTTTTGCACACATTGAATCGTAATATGGCGGAATTACATAGCCGCTGTAAATAGCTGCATCCATGCGTACGCCAGGGCCACCTGGTGCATAATAGCGCGTAATCTTACCAAAGCTCGGCAAAAAGCCGTTTTTCGGGTCTTCTGCATTGATACGGAATTCCATCGCATAACCGCGAAATTGCACATCACTTTGTTTGTATTGCAATGGCAAGCCATAAGCAACACGGATTTGTTCTTGAACGATATCAATACCGGTAATCGTTTCTGTCACGGTATGCTCAACTTGCAAACGCGTGTTCATTTCCATAAAGTAAAAAGTATTGTCTGAATCTAGCAGGAATTCTACAGTACCCGCATTTTCGTAACCAACCGCTTTCGCCGCTTTAACTGCCAAGCCGCCAATATATTCTCGCTGCGCCTGACTTAATTGAGGGGATGGTGCGATTTCAATCAGTTTTTGATTGCGGCGCTGAATAGAGCAGTCACGTTCAAACAAATGAATAGCATTGCCTTGTGAATCCGCCAGCACCTGCACTTCAATATGGCGCGGTGATATCACGCATTTTTCGAGAAACACTTCAGGCTTGCCGAAAGCTTTGCTAGCTTCACTGATTACACGGTCATAGTTGCTTAATAAGTCTTTTTCATTATCACAACGTCTGATACCTCGGCCACCACCGCCATTGGTTGCCTTGAGCATGACTGGATAACCGATTTTATTTGCAAGTGCAATTGCATCATCAAGGTCTTCCAAATTGCCATCACTGCCAGGCGTGCAGGGAATGCCGGCATTTGTCATTGCGTTACGAGCCTGAATCTTATCTCCCATCTGGCGAATGACATCAGCATTTGGGCCGATGAACTTAATACCACGACGCTCACAGATTTCAGCAAGCTCCGGGTTCTCGGATAAAAAGCCATATCCTGGATGCAAAGCATCGCAACCTGTAGCTACGGCGAGGTTTACAATGTTGTGTGAATTAAGATA
>JBFZCQ010000191.1:0-6891 GCA_041307905.1 Methylotenera sp. | reverse complement strand
GCCGGGCAAAATTACTGATTTGATTGTTTCGTAATGGATAACAGTACATCAACATCCTTGTTATCAAGTTTAGCGTTTGCATTAAAACCATCAACATAATGCGAATGATGGAAGTTGTGACAAGACATGCAATTACTTGCGATACGCTTATGTTTAGGCTTGTTACCGGAGTGGCATTGCAGGCAGGATTGGCGATCCGGTATTGCCACCTCTGCGCTGCTTTCAGACTCTTCAACTTTATGACAGCTTATGCATTGCTGCGTATGGTGCGCACCATGATTAAATTGAGCCTTGCTGAACCAATCCTGATTGATATTCAGTGGCGCTACTCGCCATGGCACGGTGTCACCTTCTTTTGATTCTATGATGTCGTGACAGTAAGCACAGCCATTTTTCTTTAAATTATCAGAATAACTAGATAACTCTTTAGGGGCATATAACTTCAACATGTCGAATACATTTTGTTCATTACCATGCGGCACAGTTAATCTGCGCTCTTTCGGACCTAATTCCAGAGCCTTGCTATGGCAGGATAGGCAGTTATTCTTAAAAGTAAGCGGTTTAAAACGCATCTCTTTGCCTTCTGGCGTGTGGCAATTAGTACAGGATAGCTCACGCACATCCCAGATGCCATTTGGCCCCTGCACCTTGCCTGTATGCTGGTAATGCGGGAATTTAAGACCGGATTTTTCTACCAGACGCGCTTTTTCTGACTGAGGAATTCTTTCAATATCTTTTGCATCCGGTCCGGTTTTGAATGTGAGCTTAAACTCAGGATGATCACGGTCGAAATCATGCACATTTGATAGTGTTGTTTTTGGATCAATGGCCCTGATGTTGCCATGACACTTTACACACATGCCGTTGTCCTGCTTTGCAAGTGGATGTGGGGCTTTGTGCTCCTCATGGCATTCTGCGCATCGCGTTGTGCCGACAAACCGGTGTTTTGAATTGAATACATTTTTATGCAGAGCAGGGTCGGCTATATGCGGTCCGATATCCTGATGACAACTCATGCAGGCTTTATCAGAAACTTTCTGCAATGGTACCTGATGACAATTGAAACACTGAGAGCCGAAATGCATATGTGAAGGTGATATTCGTCCCGGGCTCCAAATTCGGTCAAATCCAAACGGCAATTCTGCCATCGTTTTGTGCACAGAAGGTATGAGAATCTGTGCCAAGGGTAAAGCCAGTGCAAACAAAGCAATCAATCCCGCCAGAAAAAAGGATAAGCGTCTTTTAAAAGACGAGGCGCCTGCGAGAGGTTGATAAGTGCGCGCTTTTAGATCCTGAAAATCATCCGGCAGACGATGTGCCAAGGCCAGTGAAATCGCCAGATTAACATCCGGCGGCGCAGGTTCAAACTTTAGCTCATAAGGGCCAACCATGAGTCTGGTGCCATATTTAAGCTCAGCTCCCGGTACCAAAGCACCGTCAAGTTCAAGTTCACCGTTTAATGCCTGTACAATAAACTGACCTTCTTCATTTTGCTTGATAACGGCATGGTGCATGGATAGCCGCGGATCGGGCAGGTGTACATTGCATTCGGCACCGCGGCCAAGCATCAGCTCATGCGTTGCGATGGTGCGGTAGCTCCTGACCGGTAGGCCACGGGAGTTATACGTAATTTTTATTAAAAGACAATTAAACATAGGATTATTTTAGTGTATGCATGTGTTTACCAATAGACAAACACGGCAACAATATGCGCCGTCATTGCTACCAGCAACGCGATCGTAAAAGGAACATGCAGATAAAGCCAGATGCCTAATCTTGCGCGATACATGAGATCCTGCCGGGCGCGTTTTACTAGCGACAGGCGGCGCACCATGATTGTATAGAGTTCACGATGTAATTTGCGTTGTTCAGGATTCAGCTCATTTGCCATTGTGGTAAGGTCTTCAACCGCTTGTGCAGAGGGGCAGTTAGATTGATAGCCCCGCAGCTGATCAATAATTCCTAAACCAATGGACGTCTCGCGGCAGGCCCGTGAAACAGTATTGTTGATGTCGTCAGGCATTACTAATGCAATCTGGCGTGCCAGTTTGTCAGCTTCAGCGATGCGCATTAATAGGCTGTCAAGACTATCTTCACCCATGTTTTCACTCATCTGGCGCGGGTAAATCATGTAGGTATAGTTGCCAAAGAAGCCGCTGGCAACTACAACCAGCAGTAGTCCATAAGCAAGTGTATGAATGTTGATACCATAATGAAAGCCGCTATGAAGAGTGACCAGCACGGTCATGGCTGTGCCTAGATAAATATGTGCAGAAAGCCAGCCCTGCGTTGAGCCGCTGCTGCGATAGCGTCTTTTGCGCACACCATACCAAGCCATCCATAGTACCATCAGTGCGGAAATGGTACCGAGGCCATAGCCTAAAAAGCTGCCGCCATAATGGCCAACCGCAGGCTCAAATATCAGGTAGGCAGCAAACGCGATCAGAATAATCACTACCGCGATTTTAAAATATAGATAATTTTTATAATCGAAAATATTACTACGCTGCATCAGTTGTACTTTCCATGGATTATTGCATCAATGTTCATCTGACTAAGCTTCGTCTGCGCCAAGTAAGTTTACTTCACCAGAGGTGCCGCTTGCGTAGCCCAGCAAACCTTCCGGATTTACGCGCAGCGCGGCACCAACAGGACATGCGCGTACACATACCGGACCTTCTTTAATATCTTTGCACATGTCACATTTCACTGCGACTTTAGTACCCTCTTTTTCGTCCGGTATTTTTGGTTCAATACCGAGCAGCATTTGCCATAGGCTACGCTCAGGCTGTTCATGGATGACTGCCATCTGAATCACATCATAAGGGCAGTTTTGCTGGCAGTTGCCACAGCCGATACAGCTATCGTCGATATAAACTTCACCATGCGGGGCGCGATGAATCGCATCCGGCGGGCAATCCTTCATGCAATGCGGATGTTCGCAATGGCGACATGATGTAGGCACGCGAATGTTAGCAAAAATTGGCCCGGTATCTCGGTCCAGACGTGATGCGCCGCCGTGAGTATTGGCACACGCATCTTCACAAAGGTTGCAGCGCACACATAGTGATTCATCAATCAGCAGCACATCGGTAGCTTCACCCACGCCTTGCTGAATCAGAAAAGAGATTAAATTCGATTGTGTAGACTGACTGGTTAAAGAACCACCGCCACTTGGAGCGGCTGCCAACTGCTCCCGTTTTTCCTGATCCTGCAAGTGCTGCAGGTAACGCGCATCAAGCGCGCTGCGAATTTCAGGGTTGCGCGCAATAATCTCACGCATGCGGTCAGCTTTGATCATGACTGCATCGGTAGCAACTGCCGCGCGAACGGTAGCGTAACGCGGCTCTCCCGAAACCAGTGACATTTCGCCTACATAATTACCTGCTGCCACGTAAAACAGTACAACTTCGCGGCCGGCAATCATACGTGAAACAGTAACTGAGCCACTTTGAATCAAATAAAGTCCGTCGGCTTCATCGCCTTCATGGAAAAGCTCTTCACCAGCCTCAAAGCTCTTCAGGATGGCATGACTGGCAACATCATTCAGTTCTTCTTCGTCTAACGAAAGGCCAATACAGATTTGCACAACGCTTTTGATTGCAACCTCATTCAAAATACGGCGCATTGACTGTACTGAGTTGATGAGCTTTTGCATAAGCCGGCGCGGTGTTTCAATCAGTACGCATTTTGTACGTGCGCGCACGGTTCCCGGTCTGCGACGGCCAGAAACCAGAGCCATTTCACCAAAAAACTCTCCGGTTTTCAGGTGGGCATCAGCATGTTCGTTATCATCAATGAATACATCCAACTCACCTTCAACGATAAAAAAGAAAGTGGTGCTGTAATCATTACGTTTAAAAATATAATCGCCGGGCTCACTCAGCAGTATGTTGCTTTCCAGTACAAGTTCGCGTAACTGCAGTGTGCTGAGCATCGCCAGCAAAGGTACGTTGTTCTGAATTTTTACCAATACATCGTCAACGCCGCGGTCATCGCAGAAACTTGAAAATTTGTCGCGTAACAGTTCGTTGTCCGCAGACTCGACCGGGTTGCCGAGTATGTGCTCAATAACCTCATAGCCCTGATTAATTCCTTGTTTAATGAGCGGATATCCGGCCAGTGCACCAATAATATACAGTCCTGGCACATTAGATTCGTAGCTTGCAGAAAGCAGGGGCAGGGCGCCGGCATCTGCTGTAGGGAAAGCTACGCCGAAATTCTCCAATACCGGGCGTGAAGGCAATGCACCCAAACGGGCAATAATTCTATGGCAGGGAATACGTTCAATGCCATTAGGGGTGCTGGCGAATAGCGTGATAGGAAAATCACCGCTGCTATTTCTTTCAATAGATTGTGGTTTAGTTTGCAATAACCAGTCTATAGCGCCTTTTTGTCTGGCTTCCGTTAAGTGATTAAGGTTGCTGTCTTTAAGGTTGCTAAAGTCTTCCGCACGGTTAAGTATCATGACCTGATTACGGCCGGTAAGTGCCAGTGCGTTTTCTACACCAGTATCGCCGCCACCGACCACGACAATTGTTTCGTTCTGATAGGCATCAGGGTCATCCAGATGATACTGAACCTCTGGCGCGTCACCGCCAGGAATTTCCAGTTTGCGCAAGTTACCCTGAACACCAATTGCCAAAATTACATTGTCTGCGGTGAGGCTTTCGCCATCTTCCAGCTGAACCTTAAGGCGCTTGGCTAAACGTGATATGCCGCTTACCTTGGTGTTATAGCTTATATTTATTTTATAGTCCGCTATGGTTTTTTCCCACGTTTCGAGTACGTGTTCACGCAGTGAGGCGCTAAACGGCAAAGGGCTACGTAAGGGCAAAGCACGAGGTTCAGCCATGACCAGTTTGCGTTTCTGGTAATGACGGATCGTGTTTGCAGGTGCAGACTCTGCCTCAAGCAGCAGATAATCTGCAGCTTGCTCGGCAGCACGGGTGGCAGCTGACAGACCGCTAGGGCCCGCACCGATAATGATAATGTTGTAATGTTTACGCATTTAACCCAATTATACTTTTATACTGTGATGAAGTGGTGCCATATACATAGTTTTATGATGGCAAATTATTGTTAATATCAATATTAATGTTGATTTTGTAACTGAGTAAGCAATGGATTGCGAGGGTTTTCATGGATAAATTCATGCAGGCAGCAATAGAAGAAGCGCGCACAGGTTTGGCTGAGGGAGGCATTCCTATAGGTTCGGTCATTGTGCATAACGACAGGATAATCGGCCGAGGTCATAATCAGCGTATACAGCGCGGTAGTGCTATTCTGCATGGAGAAATGGCCGCTTTTGAAAACGCAGGCCGTCAGCCTGCAAATGTTTATCAGAATGCAGTGCTATATACCACTTTATCACCATGTGCCATGTGCACCGGAGCGAT
Source organism: Methylotenera sp. (assembly GCA_041307905.1). Lineage (GTDB taxonomy): Bacteria > Pseudomonadota > Gammaproteobacteria > Burkholderiales > Methylophilaceae > Methylotenera. The sequence continues at coordinate 1,492 of JBFZCQ010000191.1, read as the reverse complement.
TTTACTTTATGGTATCCCTAAAGTTGTTATCGGTGAAAATAAGACTTTTATGGGTGAAGAGGCTTTGCTTAAATCCAGAGGTGTAGAGGTCATCGTGGTTCAGGATGAAAGTTGCATAGCATTAATGCGCAATTTTATAAGCAATAAGCGTCAGCTTTGGAATGAAGATATCGGGGTTGATGAAAACGATCATGATGGCAATTAACATTAGGTTTGTGGATATCAATTGTAATGGTCTAACGATCTGGGACGTTTATTAAGAGTTTTATTCACTATATAGAAGGTCTGGAAGACGAAGCCTGTATATGTTACAAAACTGACAAAGAGACCTATAATTGCACGCTGAATAAAGTCAACTTTGAGCTCACGGCAAAATCTGTCGATAATTAAAAATGACCACTAAAAAAATCAATGTAAATTCACTCATGACAACTAGCGGTGTGAGATTTGGCACCAGTGGCGTGCGCGGCCTAGTAGAAAACATGAGCGATGAAGTGTGCTATGCATACACCAAAGCTTTTTTGCAGGAGGTGCTTGCTAAGTCTGACTCAGCTACTAAGGTAATATTGGGTCACGATTTACGACCAAGCAGCCCGCACATTGCCAGCATCTGTGCTGCCGCAGTTACAAATAGCGGTGGACAAGTCGTGTATGCAGGCGCATTGCCAACTCCGGCGCTTGCTTATTATGCCAAGCTACAGAATGCCGCGGCAATTGTAGTGACAGGTAGCCATATTCCATTCGATAGAAACGGCATCAAGTTTTATGGCATTGAGGGCGAAATTTCAAAAGCAGATGAGTTGGCGATTCAACATGCGGTGATTAATTTACCTGAAGAATTAATTAATTTCCTGTTACCTTCAGCAGATAAAAGCGTTGAAGCGCATTATATTAAGCGCTATGCAGACTTCTTTGGAGAGGCAGGTTTAAAAGGACTTCGTGTTGCAATTTACGAACATTCCGGCGTAGCACGAGATTTGCTGCGCATAGTTCTTGAAGAGTTAGGTGTTGAAGTAATTAGATTAGGGCGTACCGATGCGTTCGTGCCGATTGATACCGAAGCAGTGCGGCCTGAAGATGTCATTCAAGCGTCTGATTGGGCAAAAGAATACGCCTTTGACGCTATATTTTCTTCTGATGGCGATGCTGACAGACCGCTGATCGGTGATGAGCAAGGCCAATGGCTACGTGGCGATATCGTGGGCATTCTCTGCGCTAAGTATCTTGGTGCGAACGTGGTGGTGACACCGGTCAGCAGTAACTCCCTTACTGAGAAATCTGCCTGGTTCAGTCGAGTGATACGTACCAGGATTGGTTCTCCCTATGTAATCGCAGCAATGGAGGAGGTTAGCAGGCAAACCACTGGCTTAGTCGTCGGTTTTGAAGCGAATGGCGGGGTTTTGGTCGGCAGCGACAGTATGCGTGATGGTAAAAAGCTAAAAGCCCTTGCAACGCGTGATGCAGTACTGCCTATGCTGGCAGTACTTGCCAT
>JBFZCQ010000190.1:0-5188 GCA_041307905.1 Methylotenera sp. | reverse complement strand
ATAAAATCTTGATGCGTGCCTTGTACATGTTGTCACGGCGGCCATGCAGGTTGTATACACGGATAATCGCTTCACAGTAGGTCAGGGCGTGCTGCCAGTCAAGGTGCTCGCGGATGACTGAACCTAGAATAGGTGTACGGCCCAAGCCGCCGCCAACCCAAACCTTGATTGCAACTTTATCGTTTGCATCGCGGTAAAACTCCAGGCCAATGTCATGTGCCTGCACGATAGCACGGTCTTGTTTAGTGCCTGAAACTGCAATCTTGAATTTACGTGGCAGCAATGCGAACTCAGGATGAAATGTACTCCACTGGCGCATGATTTCTGCGATAGCACGTGGATCAATGACTTCATCTGGCGCGATGCCGACAAATTGGTCAGTTGTAATATTACGGATGCAATTGCCGGAGGTTTGAATAGCATGCATTTCAACGGTAGCAAGCTCCGCCAGAATGTCTGGCGTGTCTTCCAGTTTTGGCCAGTTGAGCTGCAAGTTTTGACGCGTACTGAAATGACCATAGCCTTTGTCGTATCTTTTTGCAATATCGCCTAATTTGCGCAATTGTTTGCTCGATAGCATGCCGTAAGGTACGGCAATACGCAGCATCGGTGCATGGCGCTGTATATACAAGCCATTTTGCAGACGCAAAGGGCGGAACTCATCTTCAGACAGTTCACCTGCAAGATAACGGCGAACCTGGTCACGATACTGGGTGACGCGCTCATCAACAATCTGCTGATCTATTTCATCATATTTATACATTGTATTAAGATTTCTTTAAACTAAACTTCGTTAAACAAAAACAAATTTCAAACCAATAATCAATAGTAATGCAGCCAACAAAGGGCGTAACACTTTTTCCGGAATTTTTACACTTAGATGACTGCCTACCCAAATGCCGGGTAATGAGCCAATAAGTAATGTGCCTAGTAATGCAAAGTCTACGTGGCCTAGTGACCAGTGTCCAAAACCTGCGACTGCTGTTAAAGGAATTGCATGCGCTAGGTCGGTACCTACAACTTTTAATGTGCTCATTTTAGGGTACAGAAATAAAATTGCTAATGTACCTAAAGCACCGGCACCTACTGAAGAAATCGTGACCAGAACACCTAATATTATGCCAATAAAGATAGTCGCAGGTATTTGGATTTTCTTGAACCGGCCACTGCTGATAATGCTATCTTCAATTTCACGTATCTTTTTGCGGGTCAGGTAGCTGCGAATCAATACCGCAATTGCAGTCAGTATGAGTGCAATACCTAATGTAAATGTAATAATCCCGGTAATGTCTTTCTCAATTTTGATTAAATGTTTAATCAAAAATATAGTTGCTACCGCTGCAGGTAAACTGCCCAGAGACATCCATATTACAACGTACCAATCTACTGATTTATGCGTGTTATGGTGGACAAATACGCCGCCGGTTTTGGTAATGGCTGCATAAAGTAAATCGGTACCAACGGCAATTGCCGGTTTAAAGCCAAACAGAAACACCAGTAATGGTGTCATTAGCGAGCCGCCGCCAACGCCTGTAATGCCTACTAGCATGCCTACAGCAAAGCCGGAAATAATATAACCAAATTCCATAAGGAGTATCCGTTATTGTTTTTTTAATTCAGTTGCGCACTATAGCAATGATTAAATGTTTTTTTTAAGAATATGTTATTCTATATATATATTATTTAATTATATAAATGTTGCCGTTTGATGGCGGCGCAGAGGGTAAAGTTATGAAGCTGCATCAGTTGCGATATTTACACGAGGTTGTGAAGCATGGCTTGAATATTACCAATGCCGCTGAAGCGTTATATACATCTCAGCCAGGGGTCAGTAAGCAGATTCAGCTGATAGAAGAAGAACTGGGTCTGCAGATTTTTAAACGCAATGGTAAGCGCTTAACCGGTCTAACTGAGCCGGGTGAACAGATTCTTAGTCTCGCATCTCAAGTGATGCGCGATATTGAAAATATTAAACGTGTTGGCGATGAATTCAGTGATGTGGAGTCAGGTACGTTTACCATTGCCACTACCCATACCCAGGCACGTTATAAATTACCTGCTGCGGTTAAAGCGTTTATGGCTAAACATCCAGGTGTCAAACTCAATATCCATCAGGGTAACCCTAGTCAGGTAGCTGAGCAGGTTGTTACCGGCGAGGCGGACATTGGTATAGCAACAGAGTCTATTAGCGGCTATAGCGAGTTATTATGTTTACCTTGTTATCATTGGAATCGTTGCGTGGTTGTGCCGCATGATCATCCGCTAGTAAGAGGCGGCCTTTTAACTTTAGAAAAGCTGGCATCATATCCGCTCATCACTTATGATTTTGCCTTTACCGGCGGTACACTGGTTTCTAAAACTTTCAGTGATGCCGGTTTAACACCGAATGTTGTGTTGACCGCAATTGATGCGGATGTGATTAAAACTTATGTCAGTTTAGGTTTAGGGGTCGGATTGCTGGCTAATATGGCTTATGACCCTGAACGTGATGTAAATTTAACCAGAATAGATGTCAGTCATCTGTTCCCGGATAGCACTACTTACCTGGGGGTGCGTAAAGATGCGTTTTTACGTGGATATATGTATAGCTTTATAGAACTGATTGCGCCGCATTTTAATCGTGCGGCAGTGAACGCTGCGCTGAAGATAAATGATTAAGGTCGTTTGAAACTTTCATTATATATAGGATGGAAAACATGCTGCGAACTTACAGTGATTCGGGCTTTTATCTGAAACTTGTTATAGCACTGTTGGTGTTGTCTATCACGGCATGCGCCTCAAATAAACCGGTAGCTGTTGTGAGTAGTGAAATGATCGGTAAAGTCAGGCCTGGCATGCCGGCGATTGATCCGGGCACTGCAATTTACGAGCTGCCAGTCAATGAGGGTGTAAGCTATCAGGATGTGATTGATAGTTTGAAAAGTCTATCTGAGGGACTTAATTTCGTTAATCCTGCAAATTTTCCTATAGGTGAACATATGAAGCTGCGTGGTGTTGATCCACAAGGCATGAAAGATGTGCGCTCATTCTGCAATTTAAGTATGGGTACGGAAATCATTCTGGATCATCCGGAGTTTTTGGTGTTCGCCCCGTGCCGTATTGCGATCTATGAAAAACCGGATGCTAATAATAAGTTAAAACTTTACATTGCGATGGATCGTCCGACATATGATTTGAAAAGCATTAAAAACCCAACTGAGCGCGCAAGAAAATCAGCGCAGGAATTGGAAACCGTATTGCTGGAAATTATGGACAGGGCGCGTAAAGGTGACTTTTAGCGTTCTATTCAGATAAGAACTAAAGATAATTTACTTAACATATCACTACCCTTATTACTATCTTAGAGAGCTCGTATGTCTGAACCAATACTGATCGCTAAAAACAACAAAATATCAAGTCATATCCTGCCTAAAATGGCCAACCGTCATGGTTTAATTGCCGGAGCAACCGGTACCGGCAAAACTGTAACGCTGCAGACATTGGCAGAAGGCTTCTCAAAGCTAGGTGTGCCGGTTTTTATGGCGGATGTGAAGGGTGACTTATCCGGCATCTCTCAGGTTGGCGGCGGCAATGCCAAGATTGAAGCGCGCGTGCAGCAATTAGAACTCAATGGCTTCAGTTATGTTAAATCTCCGGTAACGTTTTGGGATGTATTTGGTGAGAAAGGTCATCCGGTTCGCACCACGATTGCCGAAATGGGACCGTTATTATTAGGCCGGCTGCTGAATCTAAATGATGTGCAGGCCGGGGTGTTGAATGCGATTTTTAAAATTGCCGATGACAATGGCTGGCTGCTACTGGACCTGAAAGATCTGCGCGCCATGATGCAGCATACCTCTGAAAATGCAGCACGATATCAGGCGCAGTATGGCAATATATCAGCTGCAAGTGCAGGCGCAATTCAGCGCGCACTGCTACAGCTGGAGACCGAAGGTGCAGATCGCCTGTTTGGTGAACCGTCACTGAATCTGGATGATTTGATACAGACTGATGCAAATGGTCATGGCATTATTAATATTCTGGCCAGCGACAAGCTTTTTAATTCTCCACGTATTTATGCAACCTTGTTGCTCTGGCTTTTATCTGAGCTATTTGAGAAGTTGCCTGAGGCTGGTGACTTGGATAAACCCAAGCTGGTGTTTTTCTTTGATGAGGCGCATTTGTTATTTAACGATGCACCGACAGCTTTGCTGGAGAAGATTGAACAAGTCGTGCGTTTGATTCGCTCTAAAGGTGTCGGTGTGTATTTTGTAAGCCAGAACCCATTGGATATTCCAGATGTCGTGTTAGGGCAACTAGGTAACCGAGTGCAGCATGCTTTACGCGCATTTACACCACGTGACCAGAAAGCAGTTAAATCTGCTGCAACCACTTTCCGTGCAAATGCAGGACTGGATGTTGCCGCAGCTATTACTGAGTTGGGCGTAGGTGAGGCATTGGTTTCGTTTCTGGATGAAAAAGGCATACCCACTCCTGTTGAACGCACGTTTATCTGCCCGCCGGGCAGCCGTATTGGACCTGCAACTGATGCAGAACGTAGTCAGGTGATCAGATCTTCAAATGTTTTCAGCTTTTATGAAAAACCTGTAGATCGTGAATCTGCTTATGAAATATTAAAAGGGCGTGCAGCAGAATCCCCAACTGAAGAAGATCCTGATGATAGTTTTGACTGGGGCGGGTTATTCGGTAGCGGCGATAAGAAAAAACCTGCAAGCAGACGCTCTGATGGTGTGTTGGAGGCTGCAGCAAAAAGTGTGGCACGTACGGTGGGGTCAGAATTGGGACGCCAGATAGTACGAGGTGTTTTAGGTGGCATATTAGGTGGGCGTAAGTAGTTGCAAGTAATATTACAGACAGGGTTTGCTGAGCAGACCATTAATAAATCGCGTTTTATCGCAATGGCAGTGCAATGTACAACTGAACGTGAGATTGGCGCTGCACTGAGCGCATTTGCAACCCAGCATCAAAATGCACATCACTTGGCTTATGCATTCCGTATTAAATCAGAGCAGGGGATTCTGCAGCGATTTTCAGATGCTGGTGAGCCGTCCGGTACTGCAGGTATGCCAGTACTCAAGCTCATAGAAGGGCGTGATCTAATTAATGTCTGTGTTGCTGTGATTCGGTATTATGGCGGTATTAATTTAGGCACAGGCGGGCTGGCGCGAGCTTATGGCGGCACTGCCAA
>JBFZCQ010000189.1:0-3485 GCA_041307905.1 Methylotenera sp. | reverse complement strand
ACGGATGATTTAGTTTAAAAGCTGTAAATCTTAAAGATTCAGCCCAAACAAAAAGGCGCCCTTTTGAACTGCCTTTTTAGTTACAACCCAGCTCTATTTCAACTTTGACAACTGTGCCTGCAGTTTCTCCAGACTGGCACCAAATTCAGCGACACGGCCTTTTTCCTGCTCAACCACCGCTGCCGGTGCACGTGCTACAAAGCTCTCATTATTAAGTTTTGCATTGGCCTTGCTGATTTCATTTTCAAGGCGTGCAATCTCTTTACCTAAACGCTCTTTTTCCGCAGCCACATCAATCTCAACCTTGAGCATGAGCTTGAAGTCATCTACCAGCATGACCGGTGCGTCAGCTTCCGGCAAGTCTGCCACAACTGCAACATCTTCCAGCTTAGCCAGTGATTTCAGATAAGGTGCATATTTTGTCAGTTTCTCAGTATCACCCGCAGCGATTAGCGGCACACGTGCCGCCGGAGAAATACTCATTTCACCACGCAGGCTTCGGCAGGCATCAACTGCCTGTTTCAATAATGCCACCCATGCTTCTGAAGCTTCGTCGATCTTGTTTGGCTGCGATTTAGGATAGGCTTCCAGCATAATGCTTGGGCCGTTACGTCCGCTCATAGGGCCGATGGTCTGCCAGATTTCTTCGGTGATAAATGGCATGATCGGGTGCGCTAAACGCAGGATTGTTTCTAGCACGCGCAGCAAAGTACGGCGCGTCGCACGTTTTTCAGCATCTGTGCCATTCTGGATCTGCACTTTAGCCAGTTCCAGATACCAGTCACAGTATTCATCCCACACAAATTCGTAGATTGATTTTGCTGCGAGGTCAAAACGGTAATCAGCAAATGCACGCTCTACATCAGCCTCGGTGCGTTGCAAAATACTTACAATCCAGCGGTCAGCCTGTGAAAAATCCAGATAACCTTCCGGTTTGGTTTTACAGTCCTCAAGACCGTTGTCCTGACCTTCAGTATTCATTAGCACAAAGCGCGTGGCGTTCCACAATTTGTTGCAGAAGTTACGGTAACCGTCACAGCGCTGCAGATCAAACTTGATGTCACGACCCGGTGATGCCAATGCCGCAAACGTAAAGCGCAATGCGTCCGTCCCGTAAGCAGCGATGCCTTCCGGAAATTCCTTACGCGTACGTTTTTCAATCTGCTCAGCTTGTTTCGGGTTCATCAAGCCAGTGGTGCGTTTTTTGATCAAGTCATCAAGATTAATACCATCAATCAGATCAATCGGATCCAGCACGTTGCCCTTGGATTTGCTCATCTTTTGGCCTTCGGCATCGCGAATCAGCCCATGCACGTACACATGCTTGAACGGAATTTTGCCGGTGATGTGCGTGGTCATCATGACCATACGCGCCACCCAAAAGAAAATGATGTCGAAACCTGTAACCAGCACACTGGATGGCAGGTATTGCTGTAAGGCTAGATTAGCCGCATCTTTTTCTGCGTCGCCAGTCCAATCCAGCGTTGAGAACGGCCATAACGCTGATGAATACCAAGTATCCAACACATCGTTATCACGTGTCAGATTACCTGTGTAGCCATCTTTGGCCGCCAATGCTTTAGCACTAGCTTCATCATGTGCCACATACACTTTGCCATCTTCGGAATACCATGCCGGTATCTGATGCCCCCACCACAACTGGCGCGAAATACACCAATCCTGAATATTATTCAGCCATTGGTTATAAGTGTTCACCCAGTTTTCCGGGTAAAACTTGATCTCGCCGCTGGCCACTACATCCAGTGCCTTTTGCGTGATGGATTTGCCATCCGCCGCCGGTTTACTCATCGCTACGAACCATTGATCTGTAAGCATGGGCTCAATAATTACACCGGTACGGTCACCGCGTGGCACTTTAAGTTTATGTTTATCCACCTTAACCAGGTAGCCCTGTGCTTCAAGGTCAGTGACCACTTGCTTACGTGCAGCAAAGCGCTCTAAGCCCTGATACTGTTTTGGTGCTGCTTCATTTACGAAACCTTGCAGATTCAGTATACCTATCATTGGCAACTTATGACGCTGACCAACCGCATAGTCGTTAAAGTCATGTGCTGGCGTTACTTTCACCACACCGGTACCAAATTCTTTATCTACATAATCATCGGCAATAATCGGAATTTCACGGTCGCACAACGGCAGCTTCACATTCTGGCCGATCAGGTATTTGTAACGCTCATCTTCAGGGTGCACCATTACCGCCACGTCACCGAGCATAGTTTCCGGACGTGTAGTTGCAACGATCAGGCTGCCTGAGCCATCAGCTAATGGATAACTGATATGCCACATGGAACCGTCTTCTTCTTCCTGAGCTACTTCCAAATCAGAAACCGCAGTACCTAACTTCACGTCCCAGTTCACCAGACGTTTGCCGCGATAGATCAAGCCTTCGTTATATAGCCTCACAAAAGTCTCGGTCACGGTTTTATTAAGGCCTTCATCCATCGTGAAGCGCTCGCGCGACCAGTCCGGCGATGTACCTAAACGACGCATCTGTTTAGTAATCGTGCCGCCTGAATATTCTTTCCATTCCCAGACTTTTTCCAGGAATTTTTCACGACCCAAGTCATGGCGCGAAACGCCTTGAGCATCCAGTTGGCGCTCAACTACAATCTGCGTCGCAATGCCGGCATGGTCGGTTCCCGGCTGCCATAAGGTGTTGTCGCCGCGCATGCGGTGATAACGCGTCAATGCGTCCATCAGGGTCTGGTTAAAGCCATGCCCCATATGTAGCGTGCCGGTCACATTAGGCGGCGGCAACAGAATACAGAAGTTATCTTGTTTAGTCTGGTCTAAACCAGCGGCATAGTAGCCGCTGCCCTCCCAAAATTCATACCATTTACTTTCAATAGTTTTGGGATCGAAGGATTTAGCTAACTCTTTAATTTCGGACATTTTTGAGAAGGGTATTCAATTGTAATAGCCTGTTATTTTAACACAGGCCGGAGACACTATTACGACGCCAGATTGCTAATCAAAACTGAAAGTACTGCAGCAAGACAGAAAAGCAAAAAATGCACCCAAGCCCAGCTCTGGTAATGCTGGCGTAGCGCGTGTGGAGAGATACCGGATATCAGAAACAAGCGTTTATTGGCGGGTTTTGCTATTAAATGTACCTCGCCGTGCAAGTGCTGTGCATGCTTGGCGCGGGCTTCTGCATAAGCACTTTCACGCGCAAGCTCCCACTCCTGCATATCAATCTCACCGTCTCTATTCAGGTCAAATTTCTGCAAAAGTCTGACTTTTGACTGTTTGAGCTGTGTCATCAGCTTGCCTGCATCCTGATGAATTTTGGCTTCTGTATTAATCTGGCTGCCGGTATCTAAATCGCCAAGTACATAAACGAGGGAATCTGCAAACAATACATATTCAATGTATTTATGGCCATGTTGCACTACCACATAACGGCTAGCAGCAAACACCTCGGTGCCTCTGGGATCAATCCGGCAAACACCGCTACCATCCTG
>JBFZCQ010000188.1:0-2547 GCA_041307905.1 Methylotenera sp. | reverse complement strand
GGTACAGAAAGTTTTGCAACATTTACTTGAGGAGAATGTGCATATCCGGGATATGCGCACTATCATCGATGTACTGACCGAGCATGCAGGGCAAACACAAGATGCTGTCGAATTAACTGCGATTATTAGAGCGGCTTTAGGTCGCGCAATCGTGGATCAATATTTTCCTGCGGGCGTAGAGGTGCAAGTGATGGGCTTACACCATGAATTGGAAAATATACTTATCCAGGTGATGCAGTCTGGCGGTGTTCAAGGTGCCGGAATTGAACCCGGGCTTGCCGATACTCTGTTAAAAGAAGCCCGCAGCGCAGCACTTCAACAAGAAAAACTTGGACTACCTATTGTATTGCTGGTACCAGGGGCTATCCGTTTCTTACTGGCGAGATTTTTACGCCGTGCATTACCTCAATTAAGAGTGCTTTCTCATACAGAAATTCCGGATTCACGAAAAATCAAAATCACTTCCATTGTTGGAGGTAACAAATGAAAGTAAAGCGATATCTCGCTTCTACATCCCGTGAGGCATTACGTCAAGTTAAAGAAGAACTTGGTGTTGATGCAGTCATATTATCGAACAGAAAAACAAGAGATGGAGTTGAAATCATGGCGTTGGCGGATTCTGAGATGTCAGATCTGGCGCATATCCAGACACCGTCAACTTTGCCATCGAATACTATTGCTCACTACGAACAAAACAAAGAGCTGAACGCGGCTGAATCATATTCAAAAATACTATCTTTAGTCAATGAGCCAGCAGAATCCCAGAGAGCATCGAGTGATGTGATGTCCGCATCATTAGCCCGAGACATTATTGCTGAGATTCAGGCGATGAAAAATACACTTGAAGATCAGCTGGCGACTGTTGCATGGGGAAACTTTACACAGCGCAGGCCAGAAAAAGTAAAACTGTTACGTACCCTGTTGGATACAGGCTTTAGCCCGTTGCTATCACGCCGGTTAGTCGACAAATTACCTGTAGATCTTGATTATGAACAAGGCCTGAAACAAGCAATGTCTGCATTGGCTTTTAATCTGCGCACGGTTGCCAATGATGACATGGTTGAAAAGGGTGGTGTTTATGCACTAATCGGTCCTACAGGCGTCGGCAAGACCACAACCACTGCAAAACTGGCAGCACGTTGTGTAATGAGACATGGTGCAGACAGAGTTGCGTTGCTGACTACAGATAGTTACCGTATCGGCGGCCATGAGCAGCTAAGAATCTATGGGCAATTATTGGGTATTCCTGTACGTAACATCAAAGATACCGAAGATTTGCAGTTAACGCTGTCGGAACTGAAAAACAAACATATGGTGTTGATCGATACGGTGGGTATGAGTCAGCGTGATCAAATGGTTGCGGAGCAGATTGCTATGCTGAGTAACTGTGGCGCAGATGTAAAACGCATGCTCATTTTGAGCGCTGCATCGAATGGAAAAACTCTGGATGAGGTGATTTCTGCCCACCAGAAGAACGGTATTTACGGCTGCATTATTACAAAAGTCGATGAGGCTGCCAGTTTAGGCGTGGTTTTGGATGTCGTCATACGCAGAAAATTGCCATTGCATTATGTCGCAAACGGACAAAAGGTCCCTGAAGATATTCATGCCGCAAATCCACGATATTTATTGCACCGTATTTTTAAAGCGACTCCGGGTGAATCTGCTTTTACTTTGCGGGATGCTGAGTTTGCTTTAATTATGGCAACTAAGAATAGTGTGGAGCCATCACGATCAGAGGAAAAATCTTTGGCAGGATTTACCTATGACTAGATTGATTTTACAAGATCAAGCGGCAGGTTTACGTAATCTGACATCATTCCAGGCACCTGATTCAGCGCGTGTTTTCACAATTGCAGGCGGAACAGCACGGATAGGAAAAACTAGCGTTGTGGTGAATCTAGCTACTGCATTAGCCCAAAAAGGGCAACGTGTGTTATTGATTGATGAGAATCCCTGTCATAACAGTATTTGTACGAATTTAGGCCTGCGGGCACGCTTTGATTTGCTTCACGTGATCCATAAAGATAAAAGACTGGATCAAGTGCTTTTACAAGGCCCGGAAAATATCGTCATATTATCCGCCATGCGCGGTATTCATGCATTAAACAAGCTGAATCCACTTGAGCAAGATTGGCTTATTAAGAGTTTTGCCGAGCTTACCGAATCTGTTGATATTGTGCTGATTGATACCGCAATGACCGGTACAACTCATGTCCTGCCTTTAAGTTTAGCTTCAGAACACGTCATGATCGTGGTTTCTGGATCAGCCGCATCCCTTACGGGAGCGTATGCGCTGATTAAAATCATGAGCCAGGAATATACCAAACAGCATTTCCTCATTCTCGTGAATAAAGTTGATTCGGAGACAGAATCACTATCCATTTACCAGAATCTATATAAAGTGGCCCATCAATATCTGTCTGTAACACTTGAATATATTGGTTATATCCAAAGTGATGAAAAATTACGTAATTCAACGCAACTATGTAGGCCGGTGATTGATGCATTTCCGGCCTCGCAAGCGGCACTATGTTTTAAACATCT
>JBFZCQ010000187.1:0-3613 GCA_041307905.1 Methylotenera sp. | reverse complement strand
TCGGCAACCATAGGGGATATTAAAACCTGCCTCCAAGGCTGATTCCAGAACTGTTTCATAAACTTTAGCGCTGCAGGTGTGGCCACTTGGTTGAATCGAAATTTGATATGTCATGTCTGGGACTTCTAAGAGTTTAATTAAAAATTAATAAAATCAGTCTTCACGGCGAAATTCGCCCTCTATCACATCATCATTAGCTGCCTGACGTGGCGATGACCGCGATGCATCATTAGAAGGCGGCTCGCCTGATGGTTTCGCATTCTTGATCGGAATCAACAGCAAAGTAACCGCAATAATATCAGTGATCACGCCCGGCAACATTAATAATACACCGGCAATAATATTGCGCGCCGTACCAAACACAGCTTTTGCCGGGTTGCCGCCGGCAGCTATATTCTGCATCATATGTACACTGAATTTTGCTTTTTCTTCGCGAATCATGCGTAAGCCCAGCCAGCCTATAGCGACTAAGTACAATAGCAATAACCAGCCATACTGATCTGCCAATTCAATCAATAGCCATATCTCTGCAATTGGAAAAGCGAGTAAAATCAAAACTACAAAAAAACGCATTATGTGCTACCTTAAAATATTGAATCAAAAAAGTATGATGCAAAAAGAAATTATATTAGTGCTGACCAATATGCCTGATCAGGCAAGCGCTGGGTTGCTAGCAGAATCACTGGTAACGCAAAAACTGGCTGCTTGCGTAAACATTCTTGCGCCATGTCAGTCGATATACAGCTGGCAAGGCAAGCTGGAACATACATTTGAAGTACCTGTAATGATTAAAACCAGCAAAACACAATATAACGCGCTGGAAGCTGCCATTATAAAAGCGCATCCTTATGAACTTCCTGAAATAATCACTATCAACGTAGATGGTGGCTTACCTCAATATTTACAATGGGTAACCGCACAATTATCTGCTGAAAGCATTACATGTTAAAAAGATTTTCTTATTTTTTACTAATTTTTATCACCGTATTTACTACGCAGTTGAGCAATGCCGACAATGCCAGCAGTTTTACTAAAAACCTATTCAGTACCGATAGTGCTGAGGATGAATTTCTATCTCCGGATGCTGCATTTGGGCTAGATATTGCTCAATCTAATGATCTAAGCAATGGACAAAATAACGTTAAAATCAATGCTAATTTTAAAATCGCACCCGGATATTATCTATATAAAGAGCGTATTAAATTTGTACTAACACCTGCACTTGAACACGAAATCAAACTGCCGGCTGGAGATATCAAGGATGATCCAAACTTTGGCAAGATGGAAGTATATCACTATGATTTTACTGGCAATATCATTGTTAAGAACGCAGACAAAACTCCAATAATCATTAAAGCTACTTATCAGGGCTGCAGCGAAAAAGGCCTTTGTTACGCGCCGCAACATAAAACTTTCACCATTAGCCCGCAGTCAGCTGATAGTTCAGATAATACAGGTGGATCAAAAGTTCCGAGCAATCAAAATTCAGGCCGTTCTGAAAATAATACCAATATTTCCGATAACGATAGTCAGGCAGCTAACCTGCTCAAAAGCGGCAAATGGTGGTTAATTATTTTAGGTTTTTTTACAGCGGGCCTGCTGCTGTCATTTACGCCCTGCGTATTCCCGATGATTCCGATTCTGTCTTCAATCATTATCGGCAAAAACGCACACGTAACGCGCTTGCATGCATTCAACCTGTCTCTTGCCTACACCTTCGGCATGTGTCTTACTTACACATTGGCTGGCATTGCCGCCGGATTATCCGGACAGATGCTGAGCTCCGCCCTGCAAACACCATGGGCATTAGGGTTTGGCGCGCTAGTATTTGTATTGCTGGCACTTTCCATGTTTGGCTTCTATGAACTTAAACTGCCAAACAATCTTGAAAACGGACTCATGTCTGTCAGCCGCCGAATTAAAGGTGGAAAATTCTTCAGCGATTTTCTGATGGGCATACTGTCTGCATTAATCATCAGCCCCTGTGTAGCTGCACCCTTGGCTGGTGCATTGCTTTATATCAGCGCAACCAATGATGTTGTGCTGGGTGGCGTTGCCTTATTCTCACTATCACTGGGCATGGGAGCGCCGCTGCTGCTTATCGGCGCCTCTGCCGGTACATTGCTGCCAAGAGTCGGCAGCTGGATGAACGCGGTACGCAACCTGTTTGGTGTGTTGATGATAGGCGTAGCGGTATGGCTGATCACGCCTATTATTCCTGTCAGTTTGCAGCTTGCATTATGGGCAGCATTATTGATCGTACCTGCAATCTTCATGCATGCATTAGACCCCCTGCCTGTTGATGCAAAACCTGCACTCAGGTTCTGGAAAGGTATTGCAATCATGTTACTGGTGACAGGATTAACGATGCTGGTTGGAGCATTATCCAATGCAAAATCCCCATTACAGCCACTCAGCGGCTTGTTGGCAAAAAACACCTCGTCTCAAGAACAGCAGCACTCCAGCCTGAATTTTAAACGTGTTAAAAATCTGGCTGAACTGGATACAGAATTAAAAGCAGCTCAAGGTAAACTGGTAATGCTCGATTTTTACGCTGACTGGTGCGTATCATGCAAGGAACTGGACCAGTTTACGTTTAGTGACAAACGTGTGCAGACTGCCCTTAAAGATACGTTACTATTACAGGTCGATGTCACTGCCAATAGCAATGATGATAAAGCCTTATTGCAGAGATTCAACCTGTTCGGCCCACCCGGAGTTTTATTTTTCAACGAAAAAGCACAAGAAGAAACGCACCTTAAAGTAGTTGGCTATAAAAATGCCGATGATTTCTTACAGACTCTTAACCAGCGCAGCATCTGTTTGCCAGAGACTATTCAATGCTAAAAAAACCACTTTCTTTTATTGCTTACCTGACAATTCTGATTATATTGGGGTTGGGTGTAAGGCATTTTGCTATCAATCCCATTTATGATAATCCGGTGAATACCAAAGTAGAAATGAGCAGTGCACCACTTTTTAATACGCCGCTCACAGATTTGCAGGGCACCCAGCAAAACCTGAGTCAATACAAAGGCAAAATAATCGTGGTGAATTTCTGGGCAACCTGGTGCCCTCCCTGTCGCGAAGAAATGCCTGAGCTTTCTCAGTTGCAATCGGAGTACAAAAATAGAAATGTCGTTGTTTTGGGTATAGCAGAAGATGAGATGCCATTAGTCAAAGAGTACCTTCAATCCTCCCCCGTAACCTATCCGATTTTCATTGCCGAAAATGAAGGCATGAACCTGGGGGCTAATCTTGGAAACGACAAAGGCGTTCTGCCTTATACTGTCATTATAGGAGCAGATGGCAGCGTGATAGAAACATTTTATGGCAAGATCAGTAAGCTATTGCTTGAAAAATCTTTACTAAATTTATTGTCGCGATAATAACTAAACTTATAATTAATTTGCACACTACAATAGATTCTATTCATTAATTATGTAATTTCGCTTAATTATATTAATGTAGCTGGACAAAATCTATTAACTTCGGCAAACTTGCGATTATGAAATACAGTAATAATCACAAAAATTTGTTGATAAGGACATGCAACCATGTCATCTAAATCAATTTTAGTATTACATGGCCCCAACCTTAATATGCTGGGACT
>JBFZCQ010000186.1:0-6520 GCA_041307905.1 Methylotenera sp. | reverse complement strand
AGTACGATTAAAAACATACGTACATTAGTGGCAAATAACCCTTTTCATTTAATTGAACATACTAAAAATGATGAAGGTTTTGTGTTTTACATTCAAAAACAATAAATCATATAAAGCGCTTTAGATTTAATTCGATCAATTCCAAATTTCTGAGTTGATCGAACTAAATATTACCAAGTTAATTAACTTTCCAACTATTTACGAGAGTTGATTGCAACTGAAACCTTGGTTGGCACACCTTTACGTTCAAGCTCAACAGCAACAGTCTGACCAGCATACTTCTTAACTGCCGCAAAAAGATCATCGGCTTCCGCCAGCGCCATGTCGCCTATTTTTAATACAGTATCACCTCTGACAATACCAGCTTTGGCTGCCGGCGACTCCTTGATCACTGCAATAATTTTTAAACCAGGTAGCGCATTAACTGTTGCAGCACCCTCATCTGTACTTTCATTTGAATTCTTTTTAAGTTTAATGATATGCACACCAAATAGCGGCATTGGTAATTTTGCCCAATAACTTGCATAAAAATTATACTGTGTCGGCTCTTCTACCAAATCGTTAGGGTCAATCTCTTTTCCCTTTTTTGCAGCCTCTTTAACCAACTGCAGTTGAGAACTTGCCGTTTTTG
Source organism: Methylotenera sp. (assembly GCA_041307905.1). Lineage (GTDB taxonomy): Bacteria > Pseudomonadota > Gammaproteobacteria > Burkholderiales > Methylophilaceae > Methylotenera. Next base: position 5,889 of record JBFZCQ010000186.1, on the reverse strand, counting down.
CTGATCCATACTTTTTGTAAATCAGGACCGTGTCAGCCTTGATTGATTTAGCATGCTGCAAAGCAAGGTCTGGCGAAGCTTCGGTATCGCTAAAACCTGAAGTACCAATCATGTCAAATCCATCTTCGAGCATAGTGATATTGTCATCATCTTTATGGTTACTTACGAATATCTTGGTATCCGGATTGGGATTCAATGATTTCAAATTGTAGGTGTTCTGTTCTTTATAGTTTTTTTCGTAAGGATTTTCTTCTACCGCTTGCGCCATGTTAATAAAAACGAACAGCACCAGACTCAAGCTTAAAAAGCCTGTGACTATGACTTTTTTAAACTGACCTCTATTTGTTGCCACATTTGAAACAGCCAACGTTTTAGCCGAATAATGCTCTTGATTGCGCATGAAAGAATCCTTTATGGTTGGTAATGGTATGATTTAGTCTTATCTAAGTACTAATGACCGAGCAATGACAAAACAATTCATTAAAATTGGATTAATTTCCATCAGCGACCGTGCAAGCAGCGGTGTTTACGAAGACAAAGGCATTCCTAGCCTCAAAGAATGGTTAACAAATGCATTAATTACTCCGTTTTCACTGGAAACCCGTTTAATTGCAGATGAGCAAAATGAAATTGAATCTACCCTGTTAGATCTGGTGGATTTTCAAGACTGCCATCTTATCCTCACAACCGGCGGCACTGGCCCTGCCCTGCGTGACGTGACACCTGAAGCTACGCTTGCTGTGGCAGATAAAGAAATGCCAGGCTTTGGCGAACAGATGCGCCAAATCAGCCTGAATTTTGTCCCCACGGCGATTCTGTCACGGCAAGTTGCTGTAGTGCGTAAACAATGCCTCATCATCAACCTGCCCGGGCAACCTAAAGCGATTGCGCAGACACTAGAAGGCCTGAAAGATGAATCAGGCAAAACCCTGGTTCATGGCATCTTTGCCGCGGTGCCATATTGTCTTGATTTACTGGCAACAGCAGATAAGCCCATGCCATTCATAGAAACAAACGAGGACATTGTAAAAGCATTCAGGCCGAAATCAGCCAGTAAAAGCTAAATACTCAGCCATGTCGCCAGAATTTAATTTAATCGCCAAATACTTTACGCGCGCTACACCTAGCGCTGATTTAGGCGTGGGTGATGATGCCGCGCTATTACGAGTAAGTGCAGGACATCAGCTAGCTATTTCAGCAGATATGCTGGTAGCAGGCACTCACTTCTTCCATGATGCGGCACCCTATGATGTTGGCTGGAAATCATTAGCCGTGAACATCTCGGATATGGCCGCAATGGCCGCAAACCCTAAGTGGGCGACACTTGCAATTGCGCTACCTGAAATCAACGAACCCTGGCTCGCAGAATTTTCACGAGGCTTGTTTGCCTGTGCCGATAGATTCAAGGTAGATTTAATCGGCGGCGATACCACGCGCGGCCCGCTTAACATCAGCGTGCAGATTATGGGTGAGGTGCCAACCGGCAAAGCACTTCGCCGCGATGGTGCCAAACTTGACGATGACATCTGGGTATCCGGCAACTTAGGTAGCGCTGCGCTGGGGTTGGCACACTTGCAAAACAAGATTACGCTTGATAGCGCAGTTACTGAACATTGCTTACAAGCTCTGCATAAGCCCATGCCAAGAACAGATTTGGGATCAACATTACGCAATATTGCCAATAGCTGTATTGATGTTTCAGATGGTCTGCTCGCAGATCTGGGGCATATACTGGAGGCCTCCAATCTAGGCGCAACTGTGGCGCTGGATAGTATCTCTTGTCATGATTATTTACGTTCACACCTGGACGAGGCTATCATTCAGCAATGTGTTCTTGCAGGTGGTGATGACTACGAGCTTGTATTTACAGCGCCGGAAACTCAGCGAGATGCTATTAAGCAGCTGGCCCAGCAACTCAATCTGCCATTAAGCTTGATTGGTAAAACAACAGAAATTTCAGGCATAAAAGTAACTTATAAGCAGCAGCCTCTGGATATATCAAAAAAAGGCTTTGATCATTTTGGCTAATCAAATTCAACCTGATTTAAAATTACTGCTATCGCACCCAGCCCACCTCTGCGCGCTTGGTTTTGGCACCGGCCTGGCAAAAAAAGCCCCCGGTACGTTTGGCACTTTAGTCGGACTACCTTTCTACTGGCTGATTTCAGGGCTAGGGGTTTACAGCCAGCTTGCCATCATTTTCGCAATGTTTTTGATCGGCATTTATTTCTGTGAAAAAACCGGCAAAGCATTAGGCGTATCAGATCATGGCGGCATTGTCTGGGATGAAATTGTTGCCATAATGTTAGTACTTACTGTCACGCCTTATCAATGGCAGTGGTGGTTAATGGCTTTCGTGCTATTCCGCCTGTTCGACATCTGGAAACCGGCTCCGATTCGCCAATGCGATGCCAAAGTAAAAGGCGGTTTTGGTGTCATGCTGGATGATTTACTCGCCGCAGTTTATGCGATTATCAGTTTGAAAATTCTTTTATGGCTAAGCACACAAATCTGACTATCTCTGATGCTGCAACTCAGCTTGGGCAGGCACTTAAATCACATGGCTTTGTGCTGGCCATGGCTGAATCATGTACCGGCGGCATGGTTACCGAAGCCATTACCAGCATTGCCGGCAGTTCAGCATGGTTTGACCGCGGCTTTGTCACTTACAGCAATGCTGCCAAGATTGATATGCTTGGCGTATCCAGCGCAACCTTAGAGAAGTTCGGCGCAGTCAGTGAACAAACCGCCGCCGAAATGGCAATCGGCGCATTAAAAAACAGCGCCGCACAAATTGTCGGGAGCATTACCGGTATTGCTGGGCCTGACGGCGGCTCGCCTGAAAAGCCTGTGGGCACCGTGTGTTTTGCATGGGCAGGTAAAAATCTCCCTATAAGCACATGCACCCACTGGTTCGACGGTAATCGCAATGATATCCGTCAGCAAGCCACCATTTTCATGATAGCGGGCCTGATTGAGAGATTGAATAAGAAAGCTTGATCGTTGTTATCTATGGTGACCACGATGACCGCGATGGCCATGACCAGGGTGACCGTAGCCGCCATGATTTCTGTACCCTGAAAAGTGATGGCGAGGTGCGCCATAATGCACATCACGATACCCAACCACAGGAGCGCGATAGTAAGCATGCGGTGCGGGGTAATAAATTCTCGGAGCATCGTAATAAATCACCTGCGGTACCGCATGATAAGCCACAGCCGGAGCACCGTAATATCCATGACCACCGTAGCCGCCTAGACTGATACCAATGTTAAATGAATCACGTGCCTGTGCAGCAGACGCTGAAACCCCAAAAGCAAGAGCTATCATTAAAAAACGCAGCATTTTCATTATGAATCTCCAATTAAATTTACTGTTTTACAATTACAAAAACGCACATAAATCAATTAAGTTGACCTGATTATTAAATCCTTTTGTAATTTTTAAAAACTACTCATAAATACATCGGGATAAAGCCACTCGACGCTTACGTTAAAGCTTAAATTATGGAATAATTGACAGTTAATTTAAGCACTTCAAAATAAAGGTAAAAACCCATGGATGACAATAAAGCTAAAGCACTCTCCGCAGCTCTTTCGCAAATTGAAAAACAATTTGGCAAAGGCTCCATCATGCGTATGGGTGATAGTGACATTGGCGAAGATATTCAAGCCGTTTCTACCGGCTCACTCGGTCTTGACATCGCTTTAGGCATCGGCGGCTTACCACGCGGCCGTGTTGTTGAAATCTATGGTCCTGAATCATCAGGTAAAACCACCCTTACACTTTCAGTCATTGCAGAAATGCAGAAAATGGGCGGCACGGCCGCCTTTATTGATGCGGAGCATGCACTGGACCCCCAATATGCAGCAAAACTTGGCGTGAACGTGCCTGAACTCCTGATCTCACAACCGGACACCGGTGAGCAGGCACTTGAAATCGCAGACATGCTGGTGCGCTCCGGCTCTGTAGATATCGTTGTTATTGACTCAGTTGCAGCGCTGACCCCGCGCGCTGAAATTGAAGGCGAAATGGGCGACTCACACATGGGCCTGCAAGCACGCTTGATGAGCCAGGCCCTGCGTAAACTTACCGGCAATATCAAACGCACAAACACATTGGTGATCTTCATCAACCAGATTCGTATGAAAATTGGCGTCATGTTCGGCAACCCGGAAACCACAACCGGCGGCAACGCACTAAAATTCTACGCTTCTGTACGTTTGGATATCCGGCGTACCGGCGCAATCAAAAAAGGTGATGAAGTTACCGGTTCTGAAACGCGCGTTAAAGTCATCAAGAACAAAGTTGCGCCTCCGTTCAAGCAAGCTGAATTCGATATCATGTACGGCGAAGGCATTTCACGTCTGGGCGAAATCATTGAGCTAGGTTCAAATATCAAACTGATTGAAAAAGCAGGCGCATGGTATAGCTACAACGGCGAAAAAATCGGCCAAGGTAAAGAGAACGCCAAAGAGTTCCTGCGTGAGCATCCGGAAATCGCGAAAGATCTGGAAGATAAAATCCGCGCCAATGCCAAAAAACTGAATGAAGTGATGGTAGCACCGCGCGGTGAGGATGATTGAGTAACTGCAATTGAAAACCCCGCTGGAAAAAACCCTGCGGCAGCGTGCTCTGGAATATCTGGGGAAACGCGAATACTCATACATGGAACTGGGGCAAAAGCTCAAAGCTTATGCTGATGAAGGCGACGATATTCCAGCTTTGCTAGAAGACTTTAAAGCGCGTGGCTGGCTTTCAGACGCACGCTTTACCGAACAGATTGTGCATGCCCGGCAGTCAAAGTTCGGCAGTGCCAAAATCGCGCACGAATTACGCGAAAAAGGCGTAGCTGACGAGCTAATTGCAGATGCCGTTGAGCAGGTGAAAGATAACGAACTGGAAAACGCCACTGAAGTATGGCGTAAGAAATTTAAAACCGGCCCCAAAAACCGCGAAGAATGGGCAAAACAGTCTAGATTCATGCAGAGCCGCGGCTTTGGTTTTGACATGATAAAAAAAGTATTAAACGCAGCTGATGCTGAAGAAAACGATTAAACAGGTTATTTAGAATCAAATTTTATGACAATTAAATTAAGTAACAACCCAAGCAGTAACGAAATCCGCCAGGCCTTCCTGGATTTTTTTGCATCTAAAGGCCACGAAATCGTTTCATCCAGCTCACTGGTTCCGCATGGCGACCCAACGCTGCTATTCACCAACGCAGGTATGAATCAGTTCAAGGATGTATTTCTGGGCTTTGATAAACGCCCATACACTCGTGCAACTTCAAGCCAGAAATGCGTACGCGCCGGCGGCAAACACAACGACCTGGAAAACGTTGGCTACACTGCCCGCCACCATACATTCTTTGAAATGCTTGGTAACTTCAGCTTTGGCGATTACTTTAAAAAAGATGCGATTCAATATGCATGGGAATTGCTCACAGTAGTATTCAAGCTACCTAAAGACAAATTAACCGTTACCGTTTATGCCGAAGATGATGAGGCTTACAACATCTGGCTTAACGACATCGGCGTTCCGGCCGAGCGCATTATCCGTATCGGCGACAACAAAGGCGCACGTTACGCATCTGACAACTTCTGGATGATGGGTGATACCGGCCCATGCGGACCATGTACCGAGATTTTCTATGACCACGGCGCACACCATTTCGGCGGACCTCCAGGCAGCCCGGATGAAGATGGCGACCGCTACATTGAGATCTGGAACAACGTGTTCATGCAATACAACCGCGATGAAGCAGGTGTGATGCACCCGCTGCCAAAACCATCTGTTGATACCGGCATGGGCTTGGAGCGTATCTCTGCGGTATTGCAGCACGTACATGCCAACTATGAAATTGATCTGTTCCAGTCATTAATCGCT
>JBFZCQ010000185.1:0-7055 GCA_041307905.1 Methylotenera sp. | reverse complement strand
TAGAGTTGAATGCATCACCGCTGGGTTCGACGCCTACATGGCGTGAAATTTTCTCTTGTCCATGTGCCTCAAGCGCCATGCCGAATGTGAAGGGTTTTGAGATTGATTGAATAGTGAAAAGACGGTCGGAATCTCCTGCTTCGAAAGTACGACCATCTGATGTTGCTATACAGATCCCGAAATCTTCGGGATCAGCTTTACCTAACTCAGGTATGTAAGTTGCAACCTCACCATCATTCCGAAGCGAGTATTTTTTATGTAATCCATCAACCAGTTCCTGAAGCCAGAGCTTTTCCATTATTGAAATCTCGTTAGGTATGCCAGCCTTTGACGCAGCCGGTAACACCACTTGTTAAAAGGATTTTAGCTAAGGTACGCACCCCAGCAGTACGGATGTTTTGATACTGTAAAGCAAGTCTCATGCCATTGATTTATATCACTTTAGTCAGCAGCTAGTTATATGCCTGCCGAATAAAGAAAAATAGGGCTTTCAGTGCAAAAGTAGTGACTGTTTATATGACGAAATGTGATTTTTATGGGGCAGTCATTTGTATGAATTTAATAAGTCAATGCCCCTTATGGGTGCCTGATAGGAATAAATGCTTCCAAAAGGTGCGTTTTACTCTTTGCAATCATAAAGTTGCTCTCAGCCATAAAGTTTGCAGATGCCTGCAATGCTGATAAATGATGAATAAATTCCTGCTATCTGCATGTAATTAGCTATGTACTGATTAAATCAATACTTGGGTAAATGGTGTGGCATGAACATTGCATTTATTTTGAAGTTGAAATTGCAGTAGGTTTTCAAAATGTAGTTAGTGATTAAGTAATAAAAAACATTCAACCATGAGTTATTGCTTATTACGCCATGCTAGTAAAAACAATACTTTCAAAAATATTACATTCTGTTCGCAGCTGGCCGTCAATTTCAGGGTTGCTGCTGCTGGTGACACTCCATCTTTTTGGCGCGATTCCTTATCAGGAGACGCTGCGTACTTTCTCTTTTGACCTCTACCAGATGGCGTTTCCGCGCGAGCGGGTTTCCGCGCCGGTAATGATTGTCGATATTGATGAAGAAAGCCTGAAAAAATACGGGCAGTGGCCGTGGCCAAGAAGTCTGGTTGCGCAACTGCTGGCACGCGTGCTGGATATGGATCCTGCTGCGGTTGCGTTCGATATCATCATGCCAGAGCCTGACCGGACTTCACCATGCCAGATCACTAAATATATGCCTGGCATTGATCAGTCACTGGTTGCAAAGGTGTGTGCTCTCCCCGGTAATGATGCGCTGCTGGCAAATGAGATCAGCAAAGGGAATGTGGTGCTCGGCGTCGCCGGCATTGACCAGGGTTCGCAGCATGAAGTCAGAGCGCCGCCCATGCAGTCAATCGGGCCTGATCCCAAGAACATGATGCGGCATTTCAATTCAGCATTAACCAATGTTGAGGAATTGGATGCTGCTGCAAACGGGCATGCAATTCTAAGTGCAGATGTCGAGCGCGGCGTTGTGCGCAAGATTCCTTTGACTGCATCCGTGGGCAACACGGTTTTACCTGCGCTTTCGCTTGAAATGCTGCGCCTTGCCAGCGGCAATCCAAGCTTTATAGTCAAAAGCTCCGATAAGGGCATTGAGAGCGTTGGTGTTAAGGATTTAGCTATACCTACGCAGGCTGACGGCTCGATCTGGGTGCATTTTAGCCGACATGACCCAACCAGATTCATTTCAGCAGCATTAATACTTGAAGGCAAGCTGGACGCTGAACTTATCAGAAGAAAACTGGTGCTGATCGGATTTTCAGGACTGGGTCTGGTAGATTTTCCGAGCACTGCGTTGGGGGAGCGCGTACCTGGTGTGGAAATTCATGCCCAGATACTGGAGTCTATTTTTGACGGTACTACCCTGCAACGCCCAAGGTGGGCACTTTGGGCCGAGGCTGGCTTAATGGTTGTGCTTGGCTTGCTGGTAGCGCTGGCCTTTCCTAACATGAAGGCTTCCCTGCATGTGGTGATTCTGCTGGCAGTTATCGCAGCACTCATCGCGGGTGGATTATTGATATTCAGGCAATATCATCTGTTGGTGGATGTAGCCTCTCCGACTTTGTTATTTATTGTCATGTATGGGGCAACGCTGACTGACTCGCTGATACGTGAAGAAATCCAGCTAAAAGCACTTGAAGATGACCTTCGCAAGCAAAGAGAACAGGCCGCAAAAGCTCAGGGTGAAATGGAAGCCGCCATGCGCTTTCAGATGGGCATTCTGCCGAATGCCTCTTTGACTTTCAGGAATGAACACCGAGTAGACATCGCAGCCAAAATCGAACCGGCGAAGATGGTTGGCGGTGATCTTTACGACTGTTTCATGCTGGATGAGCATCGCCTGTTTTTTTCAGTAGGGGATGTCTGCGGCAAAGGTATCCCGGCCAGCCTTTTTATGGTGATCAGTAAAACGCTGTGTAAAAGCGTGGCGATGCAGGATGACATGCAGCAGATGGATGTAGGTGACCTTGTGCGCAAAGCTAACCTTGAAATATCGCGGGATAACTCTGAAATGCTGTTTGTAACCGCGTTTATAGGCATCCTTGATCTCAGAACGGGGGTGCTCAATTACTGCAATGCCGGCCATGAGAAACCGCTGTTGGCAGCTGCCGGCTGCCATCCCAAAGAATTGGGCGGTCTGAGCGGCCCACCGATCAGCACATGGGAAGATTTTGAGTATAAGACGCACAGTTACCGTTTATCTTCACAAGAATTTTTATGCATTTTTACCGATGGCGCTACCGAGGCTTTCAATCTGGAGCAGGAGGAATTCGGTAGACCGCGCCTGATTGACTTGCTTTCAAATATTGAAGCAGAAAGCAATGCAGACAGCATTATTAAAAATACTTTTTCATTCATTCACAATTTTGTATCGGGTGCTGAGCCATCAGATGATTTAACAATGATGGTTATCAAGTGGAAGTCATAAAGTATGGGCTGTAAAAATGAGCTCTAAAAATAGGGCAAAGAGAGTTAGATTTGGTGCAGGTATTTAATGGAATTTAAAAGGAGCGATAAACATGAATATAACTGAAGAGCAATTAATAAACGATGTTACAAAAATAAATCTGTCCGGACGCATGGATATCGAGGGTGTCAGCCATATTGAAACACAGTTTGCAGTCATGACTTCTGCGCCGCGTAAAGGCATTATTGTAGATATGTCTGAGGTGCCTTATATGTCTTCCATAGGCATACGCGCTTTATTGATTAATGCCAAGGCGGTTGCAAAAAGGGGTGGAAAATTCATCTTGCTAAACCCGGAACAGAATGTTAAAAATGTTCTGGAAACTTCAGGCATAGATCAGATTATTCCGATCTACAGCAATCTGAATGAAGCAATAACAAAAGTCAGTTCATAAGCACCTGTCGCTTAATTTATTGATTGGATGATACGTTGATAGAAGATAGCGCAAGATTTCGATTGGTTATCCGTAACCAATTTGCCGAATTGCGACCAATGAGCTCCTGGCTTTCAGAAACTGTCAAAGCCATGGGCGGGTCAGATGAAAAAATCTTTAATTTTGATCTGTGTGCCAATGAAGCTGTGACAAATATCATCAGTTATGGATACATGGATCAGGGAGAGCATGAAATTATTCTGGATATTGCCGTTTCAGGCGACGTGTTCTGTCTCTCGATAGAAGATGATGGCACACCTTTTAATCCTCTAGAAAAACCGGAGCATATATCTCCGCACAACCTCGAAGAAGCCCAGATTGGCGGGCTTGGTGTTGACCTGATTTTAAAGATTATGAAGGAATGCCACTACGCTAGAATCAATGGAAAAAACATATTCAAAATGTGCTCTTGAAATATACATTGATTAAGTGCACGTTGATGTTGGTGTTTTTTTGAACTTGTGAAAAAATATTTAGATAGCCTTGTTATAAATGGGGTTAAAAATATGTAAGGATTTAGTAAAAAATCTTTTTAATCATAGAATTAGCGCGTAAAATGCGCAGTCTTTTATAGTTTATCGAATCACGCCTTGGAACAATACTCAACAATGCTAGCTAAGCCCATTCAAAGCTATCGTCCTTACTGGGCGAAGCGCTTTGGGCCTGCGCCTGTTTTGCCGATGTCACGTGCCGAAATGGATGCACTGGGTTGGGATAGCTGTGACATTATTCTGGTTACCGGTGATGCATATATCGATCATCCAAGTTTTGGTGTGGCACTGATAGGCCGCCTGCTGGAAGCGCAGGGCTTTCGCGTAGGTATTATCGCGCAACCTGATTGGCAGAATGCAAGCGCATTCAAGGTGCTGGGTAAGCCTAACCTTTATTTCGGCGTTACTGCCGGCAATATGGATAGCATGGTGAATCGATATACCGCCGATAGAAAAATCCGTAGTGATGATGCCTATACGCCAGATGCGGCTCCAAATAAACGGCCGGATCGTGCGGTGCTGGTATATAGCCAGCGTTGCCGCGAAGCTTATTCTGACGTGCCGTTGGTGATTGGCAGTATTGAGGCCAGTTTGCGACGTATCGCGCATTATGATTACTGGTCTGATAAAGTGCGCCGCAGTATTCTGGTTGATTCCAAAGCCGATATTCTGCTGTACGGTAATGCCGAACGGGCGCTGATTGAATTGACACACCGTATCGCCAAGGGTGAAAAAATTGCTGATATTCAGGATATTCGCGGCACGGCTTTTTTGCGTAAACGTATTCCGGACGGCTGGAGTGAGATAGAGAGCACCAAGCTGGATCGCCCGGGTGTGGTAGAAAAACACGTAGACCCGTATGAAATGAAGATGGGCAAGGCTGATGCCAGTTGTGCGACAGACGATAACAAAGCTAAAACAGATTTACCTGAAGGCACGAAAGCAGTCGAAATCGTGCGCAAACCAAAAGCTGACAGAACTAAACAGGTCGTGCGCCTGCCTTCTTTTGAAGAGGTGGCCAGTGATCCGGTTATGTATGCGCATGCGTCGCGTGTGCTGCATCTGGAAGCCAATCCGGGTAATGCGCGTGCGCTGGTGCAGCGCCATGCTGACCGGGAAGTATGGCTGAACCCACCGCCGATTCCGCTCACGACCAAAGAGATGGATTATGTGTACGATATGCCTTATGCACGCAGGCCACATCCTGTGTATAAAGATGCCAAAATTCCGGCATGGGAGATGATTCGTTTCAGCGTGAATATCATGCGTGGCTGCTTTGGCGGCTGCACTTTCTGTAGTATTACCGAGCATGAAGGCCGCATTATTCAAAGTCGTTCTGAAGGATCGATCCTGAAAGAAATTGAAGAAATCCGCGATAAGGTGGATGGCTTTACCGGTGTTATTTCTGACCTTGGCGGCCCGACTGCCAATATGTACCGCATTGCCTGCAAGAGCGAGTCAATTGAAAAGAACTGCCGTAAGTTGAGCTGTGTTTATCCGGGCATCTGCGAAAATCTGCAAACCGACCATAGCGCCTTGATTCAGCTTTACCGCAAAGCACGCGCACTTAAAGGTGTGAAGAAAATCCTGATTGGCAGCGGCGTACGCTATGACCTAGCGGTAAAATCGCCGGAATATGTCAAAGAACTGGTGCAGCATCACGTAGGCGGCTACCTGAAAATCGCGCCTGAGCATAGTGAAGAAAACGTGCTGAGCAAAATGATGAAGCCGGGCATGGATGCTTACGACGAGTTTAAAGCCATGTTCGAGAAGTTCAGTGCCGAGGCTGGCAAGAAGCAGTATCTGATTCCTTACTTTATTGCGGCACACCCCGGTACTACTGACGATGATATGCTGAATCTGGCATTATGGCTTAAAAAGTATGACTTCAAACTAGATCAGGTGCAGACCTTTACACCGACGCCAATGGCGATGGCGACCGCGATGTACCATTCAGGTAAGAACCCGTTGCGTAAAGTGACGGCAGATTCAGAGACTGTGCCGATTCCTAAGGCCGGTAATGTGCGTAAGCTGCATAAGGCGTTTATTCGCTACCATGACCCCAATAACTGGCCAATGCTTCGTGAAGCTTTGATCCGTATGGGTCGCCCTGATTTGATAGGCAGCGGCAAACATTGTTTGATTCCTGCCTGGCAGCCGCTTTCAAGTAAGCCGGTAACGACTGTGCGCGGTGAACAGCTTGAGCGTACGGTAAGGCCAAGGCGCGCGGTAGAGAAAAAACGTAAGTACTCATAAAACTTTTATTGTGTGCTTAAGGTCTTGAAAAGGTAAGGTTTGATTCTGTTGAGATAAACCACAGACTTTTAAGGCTTTGTATGGATGCTAATCTTAAAAATACGCTAATGAGGCTGATAACATTTAGCCTTTTTGTTTTATTCAGTTTCAATTCCTGGGCTGCACCCGGCATGTTCTGGAAAGCAGAATCAGTTTCTGCAAATACCATTTACCTGTTTGGCACCATACACACCGATGATAACCGCGTGACTGACTTTTCACCTGCGGTGATCAGTGCAATAAAATCTTCTGATGCATTCATGATGGAGACGCTGGCGCCAAATGACACACTGATTCTAATGATGCCTGCCGGCAGCCTTAAAGATAGACTGACTGAAGCGGAACTCGAAAAAGTCTACGAATTAACCGAATTTCATGTAATGCACCGCAATGCAGTTTTACGTATGAAGCCATGGATATTGGCGGCAATATTTGATGTGCCACGGCCGATAACGCCTTTTGCTCAGGATAACCTGCTCATGGCGCAGGCTGAAGATTTCGGTAAAGAAATCATCGGTATTGAAAATACAGTTGAGCATTTTGGCGTAATGGATAGCATCAGCCTTGATGAACAAATAACGATGTTGCGCGGGGTTTTGAAGCGAACGCCCGCGGATAAAGAGCGTGATTATGAAAGACTAGTTCAGGCTTATCTGAAAGGTGATAGCGACAAACTTGCAGTTTTGAACGCAGAAATTACTGGCGGTATTATGCCAGCAGATTTATGGGTACGCATGCGGATTAAACTGTTGGATGAGCGCAACGCGTTGAGGGCTGAGCGCATATTTGAGGCGGCAAAAACTAAAAAACTATTCGTAGGTGTCGGTGCATC
>JBFZCQ010000184.1:0-2615 GCA_041307905.1 Methylotenera sp. | reverse complement strand
TAAAAAATTAGCCGCATATACACGCGGATGTAGGCTGATAGAATTTATCTTACGCATTAAAAGCAGTGAAAATATTAACATAACGAGTCATTTCACAAATGGACGGAACGTGTTTTTATTACTTAGTTAGTTATTGTTATGGTTATGCCGACGTTTATCCGCCTGTATCTGCGGCTAACAATATTTGTGAATTACCGACCTTTTACCTTTGCCAACCCAAAGCAAAGTCTGGAAATTTCCAGCCAGGCATCACCTAACATGACGCCTTTGGCAGTTCTGTCTATATCTGCCAGTTTCTGTAGCGCGGCTTCCAACTGGCGTAAACTTAAACGTGATAATGCACGCTTAACCAAAGCCTGCCTATCGCCATAAATGCGGGAGCTTGTCATGGCATTATTAATATTTTCGCCGCGCATTTCTGCCTGTTTGATGCGCACTAATGGCCTTAACACCCACATAAGCGGGTTCATGACGGCGACAGCATTCTCACCTTCATCCTGTAGGCCTTGCAGAATGCGTACAGTGCGTTCTGCATCGCCTTGCAGCACTGCTTCACCTAGTTGAAACGCGTCATATCGCGATACATTGAGCACAGCTTCGCGCACGATTTCATCTGAAAGTTCGCCTTTCGGATAGAGCAATCCCAATTTCTGCACTTCCTGATTGGCAGCCAGCAGATTGCCTTCAACCTGATGTGCCAGAAATTCCAGAGTTTGTGTACTGGTATGTTGCCCCTGCTGCGCAAGCCTGCTGGAGATCCATTTAGGCAAATTGGCAGCATCAATTTCATTGAGCGTAATGGTTTGTGCCTGTGTTTCCAGTGCGTTAAACCATACACTGTTTTTAGTCTCACGTTCTAGTGTCGGCAGTATGATGACTACTGTCGCGTCAGGCAGGGGTTTGGCCGCTAAAGCCTGCAGTACTTTGCTGCCATCTACACCGGGTTTGCCGGAAGGAATGCTGAGTTCCAGTAAGCGGCGGCTGGCAAAAAGTGACATGGATTGACCGTAATTCTGTAGCTGTTGCCAGTTAAAATTGCGTTCAACCGTTAAGCTCGTGCGCTCATCGTAGCCTTGCGCACGCGCTTCAGCACGAATGGCATCAAGGCATTCACGCTGAGCCAATGGCTCGTCTCCTGCTAAAACATACAGCGCCTGCAGGCCTTGTTTGAGATGCAATTCCAGTTGAGACTGAATCAGACGCATGAATTCTACTTTTGTGAAGACGCAGGTTTGATTGCAGTCAAACGACGCATCAGTTCACGTATCGCATCGTTACGCATATCTGCATTGAGTCTGGCTTCCTCTTCGGCTTTACCGAGCAAGGCATTGTCACTGTAAGAAAAATCGCGGCGTCCGCGTATTGTCTGCACCGGACCCCATGTCGGGTTGCTAGCTTCACGTACCCTGAAGTTCAGCAGGTAAATGAGCTCAAATTCACGAACCAGACCGCCGCCACTTAGAGACAGAATGCGTTTCTGATTACTTTCGCTTAATAGTTCCAGTAACAGTTCGGCATCTTCAGCGTGTTCAACCACCTGTACACCATTGGTTTTAAGGCTACGTGTTAAGTCTCTGGAAATAGTTAACTTGCCGCCTTGTATGTACAGCGTTTTAAATGCTAAATCAGTTACCCCTCTTAATTGAAACCCGCAGGCAGACAACGCAAGCGTTAACAGCATGATAATGCTTATCAAAGTTGTTCTGCGCATTCTTACTTGGGGAAGGGCGTTTTGCATTTTTTATCCTACGACAACGTTAATAAGTTTGTTTGGAACCACAATGATTTTACGCACAGACATATTTTCTTCAATATATTTCTGTACACAAGGTTGCTCTAGTACCAGCTTTTCGATATTTTCACGGGTTTCAGATTTTGCTACGCTGATACTACCGCGTAATTTTCCGTTAACCTGAATCACGTATTCAATGCTGTCCATCACCATGGCGGTTTGGTCGGCGGTTGGCCATGCTGTATCCAGAATGTGACTGCTCGGGCAAAGCTCTGACCATAACGCCTGACAAACGTGCGGCACAATCGGTGACAACAATAGCGCAACATTTTGTAGAACTTCCTGACGTACTTGGCGTGTTGTTGCATCAGCACCTTCAATTTTAGCCAGCGCATTCATCAGTTCCATTACGGAGGATATTGCCGTATTGAAGCTATGGCGGCGGCCGTAGTCGTCGGCCACTTTATCAATGGTCAGGTGCAGTTGGCGGCGCAGGTTTTTAAGTTCTGCACTTAAGTCACCTTTGCTGTAAGCAGTCACGCTACCCAATTCAATATGATCATAAACGGCTTTCCACAAACGGCGAAGGAAGCGGTGTGCACCTTCCACACCGCTGTCAGCCCATTCCAGACTTTGCTCCGGAGGTGCTGCAAACATCATGAACAGGCGTGCAGTGTCAGCGCCATAGGTATCAATCAGTTCCTGCGGGTCAACCGTGTTGCCTTTAGATTTACTCATTTTGGTACCGTCTTTGAGCACCATGCCTTGGGTCAGCAGGTTGGTGAACGGTTCGTCATTTTTAAGCAAGCCCACATCGCGCATCAATTTGTTGAAGAAACGCGCATATAGCAGATGCAGAATCGCATGTTCTATACCGCCTACA
>JBFZCQ010000183.1:0-10832 GCA_041307905.1 Methylotenera sp. | reverse complement strand
GGTATGATCGACTGCCAGATGAAAACTGCACATCTTGCCACTTTTGGCGCGCGTGAAATAAGCCGGACAGAATTTATTAAAAAACTGGAGATTCTCTGCAATAATGAAACTTATGCTATTAACAACACCCAGAACTAATATATTTGCAATGGACTTTATTGCACTATGAGCTTACCCAGCGATAAACCCCTGCAGAAACTGCAGTTTTATGTCACCACAGGTTACACTTGCGGCTACCTGCCCAACAAAATGGCACAAAGCCTGATTGCTGCGCCGCAACACCTGATCAATGGCGAGGTTTACAGCAGCCTGATAGATCAGGGTTTTCGCCGCAGCGGTAAATTTGCTTACCGCCCTCACTGCGAGAACTGCCAGGAATGTATTCCTGTAAGAATCGCTGTCAATGAATTCACCCCGAATCGCAGCCAGAAACGTGCATTCAGGCAACATCAATATCTGACAGCCAAAGTAGTGTCTGTTGATTACTATGAAGAGCATTACGCCTTATATGCTGCTTACCAGTGCTCACGTCATAATGATCAGACAAAAATTGAGACCTCTGAAGATGATGAAATTCAGCAATATAAGAATTTTTTATGCCAAAGTAATGTAGAAAGCGTACTGGTTGAATTTCGAGATAATAACGAACTCAAGATGGTGAGCGTGATTGACATTGTGCGTGATGGTATCTCTGCGGTTTATACTTTTTACAACACCAGTGATATTGGCACCAGTTACGGCACTTATAACGTGATGTGGCAGGCCGAATGGGCTAGAAACTTAAGCCTGCCATATCTGTATCTAGGCTATTGGATTAAAGACAGCCAAAAAATGGCATACAAACAGAACTTCAGGCCGCTTGAGAAGTTAATAAACAATGAGTGGTCGAAAAACGAATAACATTTATTGCGCTATCAAATTCAAGAGCCTCAACAACCTGGGCAATATCAGGGTTCGGATAAAAGTCAGGTTAAATGCTACAATTCAGTCTAAATTTAACTAAACTGATTCTGAAGTGAAAAAAATTGTTATTTTCGGTGTTGGCCTGATTGGCGGCTCTGTTGCGCTGGCCTTGAAAAAAGCCAGGAGCACAGCACAAATTGTTGGCGTTGGCCGTTCTGCTGAGAGCCTGCAAACTGCACTTGATCTCGGCGTTATTGACGTTGCTGAAAGCAATGTTGCTGCTGCAGTTAAAGATGCAGACATCATTCTGATTGCAGCACCAGTTGCACAAACGCCCGCCATACTGATTGCTATCAAACCACATCTAACCGCATCGACTGTCATTACCGATGCCGGCAGCACCAAAAGTGATGTCCTAAAATGCGCTAAAGATATTTTAGGTCATCAATTTAATCAGTTTGTAGGTGGGCATCCAATTGCCGGTGCTGAAAAAAGTGGCGTTACAGCATCCATGGCAGATTTATACATAAATAAAAATGTTGTACTGACACCATCAACCGAAACAGCTCACGAGGCAATAGCACGTGTAAAAGCCTTATGGCAGGACTGCGGCGCAAATATCAGCGAAATGTCAGCCGCAACACACGATGGAATTTTTGCTGCGGTGAGCCACTTGCCGCACCTGCTTGCATTTGCTTTAGTAGATGACATCGCATCACGCGCAAATGCTGAACAGTTATTTGGCTTTGCCGCCAGCGGCTTCAGGGACTTTACCCGCATCGCCGGCAGTCATCCTGAAATGTGGCGAGACATCAGCCTCGCAAACAGAACCGCCCTGCTCAACGAACTTGATACATATCAGCAAGAGCTCAGCAAGCTAAAGCAATTACTCGAAGCTGAAGATGGTGCAGGTCTGCAAGCGCTGTTTGAGCGTGCAAGTATTGCGCGCAACAACTGGGGTGAATCCAGAAAACAAATCCTGTAACCCTTCATCAAATTAAATACCAATTAAGCGCAAACCGTAAAAAATGGAACAACTCACTCTATCAGCCAGCACTAGTGCAAACGGCTCAATTACCCTGCCTGGCTCCAAAAGCATTTCGAACCGCACACTGCTACTGGCAGCATTAGCAGATGGCGTAACAGAAATCCGTGACCTGTTAGCCTCAGATGACACCTCACGTATGTTGGAAGCACTTCAGGCGCTAGGGGTTAAGCTGGAAAACTTTGCTGAAAACGCATGGCGTGTGACTGGCTGCAACGGTAACTTTCCCAATAAAAGTGCAGACCTGTTTTTGGGTAATGCGGGCACTGCATTTCGCCCGCTGACTGCTGCACTGGCTTTTGCCAATGGTGATTACATACTCTCAGGCGTGCCGCGCATGCACGAGCGGCCGATCGGTGATCTGGTAGATGCGTTACGCCAGGCTGGTGCGCAAATTGAATATTTGCAGAACGAGGGATTTCCTCCGCTAAAAATATCAGCGGCAACTCTAAATCTGAATAACGCAATTAAGATTCGCGGTGATGTTTCCAGCCAGTTTCTGACTGCTCTGCTTATGGCGCTGCCACTTACAAAGCAGAAGGCCACTATTGAAGTCGTTGGTGAACTGATCTCCAAACCCTATATTGAAATTACGCTCAACCTGATGGCCAAATTTGGCGTACAGGTAGAGCGCAATGGCTGGCAAAGTTTCACTATTGCAGCTAATAGCAGCTATCGCTCACCAAGCCAGATTTTTGTTGAAGGTGATGCTTCCAGCGCATCTTACTTTCTTGCTGCCGGCGTAATTGCGGGCGACATTACCGTCGAAGGCCTCGGTGAACACAGCATTCAGGGTGACGTGCGATTTGCCGAAGCACTGGCTTTAATGGGCGGTCATATCAGCTATGGTGAAAACCATATCACGGCAACCAAAGCAGACAAAATTAAAGCGATTGATCTAGATTGCAACCACATCCCGGATGCAGCAATGACCTTGGCAATACTTGCGTTGTTTGCCCAAGGAGAAACAAATGAAGAGCGCACAACCACTTTACGCAACATTGCGAGCTGGCGTGTAAAAGAAACAGACCGCATCGCTGCCATGGCAAAAGAATTACGCAAAGTAGGTGCTACCGTAGAAGAAGGTGCGGACTATATCAAAGTTACGCCGCCTGCAAAATTAATACCTAATACGGTCATCGACACTTATGATGATCACCGCATGGCCATGTGTTTTTCACTTGTGTCATTAGGTAATGTACCTATTGTGATCAATGATCCTAACTGTGTGGCAAAAACGTTCCCTAACTATTTTGCAGAATTTAAAAAACTGGCTTCATAGGCTACTGTTTTTTTAATGTACGTGGAACCAGCCTAGGTTAACGGCTCGGGCATGCTGTTCTGGGCTATTTTCCTCAAAACGTTTCCATACCTTTTCATGAAAATGAAACACAACCGTATTGCAGGCAGGCTCAATAATAGCTAGCAAGCCGCCAACCATGACACTGCCAGTCAGCAAATAGCCTACCGTAAAAGCTACGGTAAAGTGTAAAATTGCGAATGAAAATGTCTTGGCCATGATATATGCTCCTGTATTTCTGTTTCAACATAGCTATGTTCTACTTTTATCAACATCAAATCCAATTGATTGTTAAAACCATAACGATAAGTTTTTTAAATGAATAACGCTATTTATAACACTATCCCCGTCATCGCTGTTGATGGCCCCTCTGCATCCGGCAAAGGTACCGTTGCTCAACTGGTGGCAGACAAACTTGGCTTTGGCTATCTGGATTCAGGCGCACTTTATCGTGTGGTCGCTTTTGCTGCCAAACAAAACAACATCGACTGGAGCAATGCAGAAGCAGTCGCTGCATGCGCACGTAAACTGGATATTCTATTTAAAAATGCGCAGGTATATTTAAATGGCGCAGATATTTCAGAAGAAATACGTAGCGAAGAAATGGGCAAAGGTGCTTCTCAGGTTGCGGTACATGCGCCGCTCAGAGCTGCACTCGTTGATTTACAGCACAACTTCCGTCAGGCGCCAGGCTTGGTAGCTGATGGCCGCGATATGGGTACCGTAATATTTCCGGATGCCGAATTAAAGGTATTTTTAACTGCCTCAACAGAAACGCGTGCGGAGCGCCGTTATAAGCAATTACTAAGTAAAAATCTGCCGGCTAATTATGAAAATATCCTGCTCGATTTACAGGAGCGAGACGCCAGAGATAAAGGCAGAGCCAGTGCTCCGCTAGTGATGGCAGCAGACGCAATCTTGCTGGAGACCGACAACTTAACTATTGGCGAAGCGGTTAACACTGTTTTACAGAATTTTGAGCATAAAAAATTGAATAAAAATTGTAAATAGTCTTTTATTTTTCAATGTTTTAGTTATAATAATCGGTTCAAAGTTTTTGTATAACTTTAAAGGCCTGCTGCATCACACAAATGCGCAGTTTTTATAACTACCCCGCTGCTAGGCGGGATTAATCTTAGGTAATTTTTTTAATGGCTTCTACTACATCTTCTGCTTCACCGATGGAATCTTTTGCTGCGCTTTTTGAAGAAAGCTTGGCACGTCAGGAAATGCGTTCTGGCGAAGTAATCACGGCTGAAGTAACCTCAGTTGATAACGATCACGTGATCGTTAACGCTGGTCTTAAATCTGAAAGCGTTATCGACGCTGCTGAATTCCGTAATGCTCAAGGCGAACTTGAGGTTCAAGTGGGTGACTTTGTTAAAGTAGCCATTGAAAAACTAGAAGACGGCTTCGGCTCAACTGTACTTTCACGCGAAAAAGCTAAACGCATGGAAACATGGTTGGATCTTGAAGACGCAATGAACGAAGGCCGTATCATTAAAGGCTTCGTAAGCGGTAAAGTTAAAGGCGGTTTACGAGTTTCTGTAAACGGCATCATGGCATTCTTGCCAGGTTCATTAGTTGACGTGCGTCCAGTTAAAGACACTACTCCATTCGAAAACAAAGAATGTGATTTGAAAGTGATCAAACTTGACCGCAAACGTAACAACATCGTTGTTTCGCGTCGTGCAGTAATGGAAGTTAGTGCTGGCGCTGACCGCGAAGCACTGATTGGCACATTGACTGAAGGTGCAGTAGTTAAAGGTATCGTTAAAAATATCACTGACTACGGTGCGTTCGTTGATTTGGGCGGCATCGATGGCTTGCTGCACATCACTGACTTGGCATGGCGTCGTGTAAAACACCCATCAGAAGTTTTGACTGTTGGTGAAGAAGTTGAAGCAAAAATCTTGAAATTCGATCAAGAGAAAAACCGTGTTTCATTAGGGATCAAACAATTAGGCGACGACCCATGGGTTGCTTTAGCTCGCCGTTACCCAGTAAGCACACGCCTGTTCGGTAAAGTTTCTAACCTGACTGACTACGGTGCTTTCGTTGAAATCGAACCAGGTATCGAAGGTTTGGTTCACGTTTCAGAAATGGACTGGACTAACAAAAACATTCACCCGGGCAAAATTGCACAATTGGGCGACGAAGTTGAGGTGATGATTCTTGAAATTGACGAAGCACGTCGTCGTCTTTCATTAGGTATGAAACAATGCCAGGCTAATCCTTGGGACGACTTCTCTGCAACGCACGCTAAAGGTGATAAAGTTTCAGGTCAAATCAAGTCAATCACTGACTTCGGTGTATTCATCGGCTTGCCAGGTGGCATCGACGGTTTAGTACATTTGTCTGACCTGTCATGGACACAGTCTGGCGAAGAAGCTATCCGTAACTTCAAAAAAGGTGACGAGCTGGAAGCAGTGATCTTAGCAATTGACGTTGAAAAAGAGCGTATTTCATTAGGCGTAAAACAACTGACTGCTGATCCGTCAGGCGCATCTTCTGAAGATAAATCAGAAGCTAAACCAAAAGCTAAATCTGCTAAAACTAAAGAAGCTGCTCAATTACCAGATGACGGTGCAACTGCTGGTACCACCAACCTTGGCGCTTTATTAAAAGCCAAGATGGACAGCAAAAAATAATAAGTAGTCAGAAAAAGGCAGATAATAATGACAAAATCTGAGCTAATCACGCTATTAGCGGAACGTTTTCCGCAACTAGTGATGAAAGATGCAGAGCTTTCAGTAAAGGCTATTCTCGACGCAATGTCAGACAACCTTGCTTCAGGCGAACGCATTGAAATTAGAGGCTTTGGAAGCTTTAGCTTGAATTATCGTCCGCCGCGCCTAGGTCGCAATCCTAAAACTGGCAGCAAAGTGCAAGTACCTGAAAAGCATGTACCACACTTCAAAGCTGGTAAAGAGTTACGCGAACGAGTCGATTTAAGCTTGTAAGTGTTTTAGTTCTATTTAAAACGGCAGCCTAATGGCTGCCGTTTTTTTATGTCGTAAACAACTATTCAGGTAAAATGTAATATGAGAACTTTGCAAAAGTGCTTCCTGTAGCGCATTACTGCGTTGCGGCTATATTTTTATATGGACTCGCAACCTCGCTGTATACCGCATACTATCTAGGTTTCTGCGTTACGTGCACCTAAGTACTACATCTACAGAAAACACTTTTGCAAAGCACTCGCGATATCCTCATACCATTAAAAAAGTGAAATAAAATGGAATTTGAATTCTGGTGGTTATTAGCACTGCCCCTGTTTTTTAGCTTGGGCTGGCTAGCCGCACGCGTTGATCTTAAACAGTTGCTGGCTGAATCTACTGCACTTCCCGCAGCCTATTTTAAGGGTCTTAATTTTCTTATTACCAACCAGCAAGACAAGGCTATTGAAGCTTTTACCGAGGCTGTACAAGCCAACACAGACTCACTAGAGCTTCATTTTGCTTTAGGTAGCTTGTTCAGAAAACGCGGAGAAGTTGATCGGGCAATCCATCTGCACTTGCACCTGCTGGAAAAAAAACAACTGGAGCCGCAGCAGAAATTGGCAGTTACCGCAGAGCTTGCACAAGATTATCTTAAAGCCGGCTTGTTTGACCGTGCTGAAGAACTTTTCGAATCACTGGATGATGACAGATATCGCCAGCCAGCATTACGCGCTTTGCTTGAAATTTACGTACGCGAACGTGAATGGGAACGTGCAATCAAAGCTGCAACAGAACTGGAAAGAATATCCGGCGTACCATTCCGTGTTGAAATAGCGAACTATTATTGTGAAATGGCAGTAAAGTCTAAACTAGCCAATGATACACACACAGCCAGATTTGAACTGGATCAGGCACTTAACGCCAATAAAAACTGTGTACGTGCTAATGTTTTATTAGGTGATTTAGAAGCTGAAGCCAATAATCACAAAGCAGCCATTTCTGTATGGAAACGCATTGAATTTCAAAAGCCAGAATATCTTGGTTTAATTGCACCTAAGTTGCTAGCAAGCTTTCGCGTATTAGATCAAATCGATGAAGGGTTGAGCCTTCTGCAAACTTACCTGCAGACTTATCAGCTCAACTCCTTACTCAACGTCTTGTATGAAGTGACATTGGCGGAATTAGGCGCGGAAAATGCAGCCAAACTCGCACGCAATGAACTGATTAAAATGCCAAGCCTGAATACACTAGATTTACTATTGCAAGCGCGTACGATTCTGGAAACCAATCAGCCGCAAAATGGTAATCTGCAGGACACTCAGCTTATGCAACAGGCTGTACGTCATGCGATCGGTAACAAAACAGCTTATCACTGTGAACAATGTGGATTTAAAGCGAAATACCATCACTGGCAATGTCCAGCCTGTAACGCATGGGAAGCACTGCCTGCTGAACCTGCAACTGTTTAACTCAGCACAACGTAACTAAAAGACCAACATATATTATGCAATCTAATTTGAACAAGAATAAAGATCCCAAAATTATTGTAGCCCTTGATTATGCTGATGCAGACAACGCGCTGAAATTAGTCAATCAGCTTGACCCTGCGCTTTGCCGACTGAAAGTAGGTAAAGAATTATTTACAGCCGCAGGGCCACAGTTCGTTGAGAAACTGACACATTCAAATTTCGGTGTTTTTCTGGATTTAAAATTCCACGACATTCCAAATACGGTCGCCAAAGCCTGCACTGCAGCAAGCAATATTGGCGTCTGGATGCTAAACGTTCACGCTAGCGGCGGGCTTGAAATGATGCAGGCAGCTAAACAAGCGGTGGATAGCAGTGACACTAAACCGCTATTAATTGCGGTAACTGTATTAACCAGCATGAATCAGCAGACCTTGAATCAGATTGGCGTTCATACCGATTTGCCCACACATGTATTGAACCTTGCGAAACTGACACAACAAGCCGGTCTGGATGGCGTAGTCTGCTCGGCGCTTGAAGCACAAATGCTGCGCTCAAATCTTGGCAATGAATTTTGTCTGGTAACGCCGGGTATCCGACCTACCAATGCAAGTAAAGATGATCAGTCGCGCATTGTTACGCCTTCAAATGCGCTGGCTCTAGGCTCCAGTTATCTTGTGATCGGCAGGCCAATCACTCAAGCAGTCAACCCTTTAGCAGCATTAGAAGCCATCAATAGAGAGTGCAATATAACATAATTATTCCAAAATTTCCTTAAAATTAGGGAAATAATCCCATTTAACATATGATGAGATGTAATTGCTTTGCTAACGAAAGCAATTACATCTCATCATCAGCATTTCATTAAAGGGGAAGCAAATGAAAAAAGTCATATTTGCACTAATCGTTTATTAAAGCCTTAGTCTCAACGCACTTGCAGGTGTTAATATCAATACAACAACACAGGCAGAACTCGAAAGCCTGGATGGAATCGGCCCTAAAAAGCACTGGCTATTTTAGATTACCGTAAAATGAACGGCGGCTTCAAACCCGTTGATGATCTAAAACAAGTGGATGGAATTGGTAATGCTACGCTGGAAAATCTACTTAATAACGTATCCGTTACCCGACCTACTACTGCTGTAGCACCTACAACAAAAAATCCAGTTAAAGCTACAAAACCGGCGCAAGATATTAAAGTGGTGGGCAATGATAAAGTTGCAGCGAGCGGTAAAACTACTGATGCTAAAGTAGAAAAATAAAAGCAGAAAAAATTTAAAACCCAGTTTTACTGGCAAAATACATATATCTCCAAGTTAAAAAGCCCTCAAAATTGGGGCTTGTTAACTTGGAGAATACTATAAACTACTTAACAGGCATACCAGGCTGCGCCCCGCTATCCGGTGACAAAATAAATGGTCCACCACGTTCATCACTGGCAGCGAGCACCATACCTTCACTCATCCCGAATTTCATTTTACGTGGTGCCAAGTTAGCAACCATCACAGTCAATCGCCCTACCAGGGTTGCAGGATCGTAAGCTGACTTAATCCCGGCAAATACCTGACGTGGTTTTTCTTCACCAATATCCAGTGTTAATTTCAGCAATTTCTCTGCACCTTCCACGTGTTCTGCATTCGCAATTCTGGCGATACGCAAATCAACTTTAGTGAAGTCATCAATCGAAATATACGCGGCTTCTTCCGCCTCGATATTGGCTTCATTTTGCTGATGCTGCGCGTGACGCTGCTCAGAATGCGGTGCAGAAACCGCTGTCGGTGCCGGCGTAGCCTGCAGATTTTCCTTGTTAGCTTCAGTCATGGCTTCAATCTGTTTAATATCTACACGTGTAATAAGATGCTCGTAACTGTTTATACTGTGTTGCGCCGGCAAAGATACATCTACAACCGACCAAGTAAGTGGCGCGATATTCAGAAACTGCTCAATTTCAGACGCAAGTTTAGGCAATACAGGTTTTAAGTACAAAGTCAGCAGGCGGAACATTTCAAGCGCATCTGAACAAACTTCCTGCAGCAATGCGTCCTGCTCCTCCTGTTTGGCCAGTACCCAAGGTGCCATTTCAGCTACAAATCCATTCGCCTGATCTGCCAGTCGCATGATTTCGCGCAAAGCCTTACCATATTCACGTTCAGCATAGCTGTCAGCCAGCAATTGTGCTGCGGCTTTAATTTCAGCAACAACAGGGTTATTAGCAGATGGATTTAATTTGCCTTCAAAACGCTTGTTGATAAAACCGGCGGTTCTGCTGGCAATATTGATATATTTACCCACTAGATCACTGTTCACGCGGGCTACAAAATCTTCCAGATTCAGGTCAATATCTTCCATCGTGCTGTTTAACTTGGCCGCATAGTAGTAACGAAGGTATTCCGGATTCTTGATGTGGTCCAGATAACTGCGCGCAGTAATGAATGTACCGCGAGATTTACTCATTTTTTCGCCATTTACGGTCAGAAAACCATGAGCAAAAATTTGCGTTGGTTTACGGTGCCCTGAGTATTCAAGCGTTGCCGGCCAGAACAAGGCATGAAAATACAGGATATCCTTGCCAATAAAGTGATAAAGCTCGGTAACTGAATCCTGCTTCCAGTATTCATCAAAATCGAGGCCTTGGTCAGCACACAACTTTTTGAAACTTGCCATATAGCCGATTGGTGCATCCAGCCATACATAGAAGTATTTTCCGGGGGCATCAGGAATCTCGAAGCCAAAGTAAGGCGCATCGCGCGAAATATCCCAGTCATTGAGGCCATTCTCGAACCACTCGCCCATTTTATTGGCCGCTTCGCCTTGCAGCGTACCGGAACGTGTCCAGTTTTTAAGAAAGTCTTCGCACTCGGATAATTTGAAAAAATAATGCTCGGTTTCTTTACGAACCGGCGCCGCACCAGATACCGCAGAATACGCGTTGATCAGTTCAGTTGGGTTATAGGTCGCACCACACACTTCACATGAATCACCATACTGGTCTTTGGCATGGCATTTTGGACATTCTCCTTTAATAAAGCGATCTGGTAGAAACATGTTTTTAACCGGGTCATAAAACTGCTCGATCGTTTTAGTAGAAATCTTACCGGCCGCTTTTAATTTATTGTAAATGCCTTGCTAATGCTGTTTGTTTTCAGGTGCATTGGTTGAATAGTAATTATCATACG
>JBFZCQ010000182.1:0-4968 GCA_041307905.1 Methylotenera sp. | reverse complement strand
CGCAAAAGGTTAAGCTTGATGTGGAATATATGCAGCAGCAATCTTTTTTTATGGATATAAAAATTATTTGTCTTACTTTTTTAAAAGTTATGAGAAGAGAAGGTATACAGCATTAGAATAGACAACTGGTTAAATCTAATAAGAGATTTTGTAAACGACAAAAGTCTTAATAAAAGAAACTAAATGAATAAAACACCGATTAATCCCCGTACTTTTTTTGCATTGTTGCATGATGTCGCTGTAGCAGTGATTGCCTGGCTTAGCGCTTACCAATTGCGTTTTAACTTTGCAGTTCCTGAAGAATTTACTGCTAGCATGCTGCAATCATTAAGTTGGGTAGTCTCCTTGCAGGCACTTGTGTTTGTTGCATTCGGGCTCTATCGCGGCGTGTGGCGTTTTGCGAGTGTTTCTGATTTGAAGCGTATCTTTCTTGCAGTGGCATCAGCAACCGCTCTGATAATCGCTGCGCTATTTATGTTGCAAACTGGTATTGTCATTCCGCGTTCGGTCATTATTTTAGATCCGCTGTTACTGATTCTGATGATGGGCGGCAGTCGTTTTATTTATCGGGCATGGAAAGATCACCAGCTTTACGGGATGACTTTGAACCAGGGTAATCCAGTCATTATACTGGGGGCAGGTGAAGCGGCAGTTGCTTTGGTAAAAGATCTGGCTCGAAGCCCGCAATGGAAAGTAGTTGGACTCCTTGATGATGACCGTAGCATGCTGGGCCGTGAGGTGTTTGGCGTAAAGGTTAAGGGGAAAATCAATGATCTTGCCATAGTTAGCAAAAGGTTAAATGTTGATCATGTGATTGTTGCCATGCCGTCAGCGCATCACCAGAAACGTAGGCAGGCAATTGAACTCGCTAACCATTTGGGCCTTGAGGTATTAACGGTACCGGCGATTGATGACTTGATCAGCGGAAAAGTTAGCGTGTCGCAGATTCGCAAAGTGGATGTTGAAGATTTGCTCGGTCGGGATGCAGTAAAACTTGATAGTTCAGGATTGCAAAAACTAATTGATCATCAAACTGTTATGGTTACTGGTGCCGGCGGATCGATCGGTTCTGAACTTTGTAGACAAATCGTAAAGTTCAATCCAAAGATTTTAATCTGTCTGGATATTTCCGAATTCTCGCTTTATCAGCTTGAGCAGGAGTTAAGTACTCAACAGTTGCCGACCAGGCTCGTGTATGTAACAACAGATGTTAAAAACAAAGTGAGGCTTGCTAATTTACTTGCCCAATATAAGCCATCGGTTGTGTTCCATGCTGCTGCCTATAAACATGTGCCAATGATGGAAACCGGCAATGTTTGGGAGGCGTTATCCAATAATGTGATTGGAACACATACTTTAGCCCAAGCGTGTAAAGAAGCTGGCGTGGCAAAGTTTGTCTTGATTTCAACAGATAAAGCAGTGAACCCTACTAATGTAATGGGGGCAAGTAAGCGTCTCGCAGAAATGGTCTGTCAAGGCTTGCAAGATAATCTTGCTGAGAATTCAATCGGCACTCGTTTTGTAATTGTTCGTTTTGGTAATGTATTAGGCAGTAGTGGCAGTGTTATTCCAAAATTCCGTGAACAGATTGCCAAAGGTGGCCCGGTTACGATTACCCATCCGGAGATTACACGTTATTTCATGTCGATTCCGGAAGCTGCACAACTGGTCATGCAAGCGGGATTGATGGGTAAGGGTGGCGAGATTTTTGTGCTGGATATGGGTGAGCCGGTTAAAATTGCTTCTCTCGCCGCAGATATGATCAGGTTATCTGGCCTGCAGCCGGATGAGATCAAAATTGAGTATGTGGGATTGCGCCCGGGTGAAAAACTGTATGAAGAACTGTTGGCGGACGACGAACTAACCATGTCGACACCGCATGAGAAGCTTCGTATTGCACAGGCTAGAAAATCTGATACAGCATGGGTCAAAAGATTGTTGAAATGGATTGTTAGTGCTACTAATGTGGATGAAACGCGCCTAAAAACGGAATTAGCTGTTTGGGTAGAGGAATATAGTCCGCAAATTCAAACAGAAGTAAAAACAGATATTGAGTCTGAGCGGCTAACGCTTCATTAAAAAATATTTCTGCAGCAAACTACAGAATGATTTATTTAACAAAACTACTTGGTAGGTAATCAATTGAGCACACCACAACCACAGCAATTACTTGAGCAGGCAGAGTTAATTCATTCATCTGAAGTGATTACAGCTGCAATCAGCAGATTGAGCACAGAAATATCGAATTCGCTTAAACATGAAAATCCGATAGTGCTATGCGTTGTGAGCGGTGGCATTGTATTCGCAGGACAGTTATTAACACAGTTTGATTTTCCACTCGAATTAGATTATGTGCATGCCAGCCGTTACCAGAATGCAACCGTTGGCAGGTCGCTGGTCTGGCAAGTATTGCCTAAGCTGAATTTGAACAATCGCACTATTTTGCTGCTAGATGACATTCTGGATGAAGGCGTTACTTTGAAGGCGATACAGGATAAGTGCCTTGAATTAGGCGCGGCAAAAGTATTCTGCGCTGTTCTGGTAGAAAAGCGGCTTGATCAGGCAAAACCTATTTCTGCAGACTTTGTAGGCCTTGAAGTTCCTAACCGTTACATTTTTGGTTATGGAATGGATGCATACGGCTGGTGGCGCAACTTACCCGCTATCTATGCTTTAAAAACTTCATGAAACGCTTTTACTCAAAAAATGTCACAAAGCTGACACAATAGTCAGCTTAACAACAAATTAAGTAGCTTTTTTAATAATTTTTTTTTTAAATCATTGTTAATAAACTTTTTTTGATTCTGGCATCTATTTTGCCTATACCAACACAATGTGCATCAGCGCTTAATTAGTGAATCAAAATGGACATAGAAGTTAAAAGTTACTATGTAGACAGATTGTTTTCAGCTATTCAAAGTTCTAATAATGTAAAAAAACATATCGATTATTTTGTCTGGCTGCAAACTTCTGTTGCAGAGTTTATTCCTCATGATGCACTTATGGCAATTTGGGGTAATTTTAACGATAGTATAGATAATGTCAGGCTTCAGTATGATGTAGCTTCTAATGTAGATGGATTTAATACGCGTGCCGTAATGGGGGTATCTAAAGAAGTTAATCAGTGCATGACCTATCTATACCAGCTGTGGCTGGATAATAATCGACACTTTTATGCGCTCAATAACTTTGGAATGAGTGAATTTGACTGTAAGTTCCGCAAAGCATTTCCTGACTTACCTCATGAACTTAACTCATTGCTCGTGTTTGGAGTAAGTGATCTGCGTGGCGGTAATGATTGCCTGTACGTTTTTTTCAGCAAATATCATAAGTTTCAGATCAAAAATACCGTGATGGATTTAATGATGCCGCACATTGACTATGTGCTGAGAAAAATCCAAAATTTAGGGTCAGTGAAGCCTCTTGCCCAAACCAGCCTGCCGCTGAATATGTCATCCCTGACCCTGCGGGAACTGGAGGTGATTGAGTGGATTAAAGCAGGTAAAACCAATCACGAAATAGCTGCAATCTTGAATATCACACAAAACACAGTAAAAAGTCATCTTAAAAGAGTTTACCAAAAATTAAACGTAAGTAAACGTGCGCAGGCTGTTGCGCTGTTGGCAAAAACTTAATTTTTTCCAGGCCGATTGTTTGCACATCTTTTTTGGCTAAATTCTAAATTTTTAACAATTCGTGTTTTTTCGTTGTGTAGCAACTGCATGCTAAATTCAGCTGGCACAGTTGTCAGTAGAGCGATTTATTGATGTTATGATTTATCCAAACATATAGAGTTGATTTAGTGGCATGAAAGCACCCTTTTATAAGCGTCATGATTTAGCCAGAATGGTCGGGCTAGCTTTTTTCTATGCAGTTCTGACGAAGCTTGTTCTTACTGTTTCTACAGCAAATGGCAACGTCACAATTTTCTGGATACCTGGTGGTCTTGCGTTGGCAGCTTTGCTGGTGTGGGGTTGGAAATACTGGCCTGCTGTTTTTCTGGGAGCTTTTTCTGCCGGATTAATGGTGAATGATCCACCTGTTGTTTCATTTTTTCTTGCTACTGGCAACACGCTGGAAACTTTGTTTGCTGTCTGGTTATTTCATAAATTTTTAGGCGATAAGTTCAACCTAAATCAGCCGCGTGACTTTTTTTATTTGGCTTTAATTGCTATTGCCAGTTCTGTTGTCAGTGCATTAATAGGCCCATTTACACTTTTAATGTCGGGTTATCTCAGTTGGCAGGTGATAGCAAGCAATATATTTCATTGGTGGCAGGCTGACACGCTTGGGATTCTTCTGGGAACTCCGCTTTTTCTCATCTGGCGAAATTTTCCGTACTACTGGTTTTCTGGTAAGGAACTGGTTGAAACCTTAGCTTTAATCATACTCACCTTGCTTGCTGGTCAGGCTGTATTTCTAAGCTGGACTCCTATTCCGGGGCAAATGGCGCTTGGATACTGGATTTTCCCGTTTGTTGTTTGGGGTGCTGCTCGCCGCGGTCAGCACGGCGCGTCGCTTATTGTCTGTATTGCCGCTATTCAGGCATTATTTGGCGCTACGCAAGGCAAAGGTTTATTTGCCAATGATATTGCACAGACCGGATTGCAGAATTTCTGGTTTTATATGCTGACCCTCACTTTTGTAGGTATTGCATTAGCAATTTTTGTTGAGTCGCGAACAAGAGCAAAAGATGCATTAAGGGATGCCGAAACTAAACTTAAAACGATTCTTAATACCATACCTGATTTAGTGTGGCTTAAAGATGCTGAAGGAATGTATCTTGCGTGTAATCCACGCTTCGAGAGTTTTATTGGTAAGAAGGAGCATGAAATTATCGGTATGACTGATTACGATTTTTTTGACAAAGAGCTGGCTGATTTCTTCCGAAAAAACGATCTTTTAGCGATCCAGGAAGGAGTTATCAACGCTAATGAAGAAGTTATTACTTTTGCTAACGATAGCCAT
>JBFZCQ010000181.1:0-4051 GCA_041307905.1 Methylotenera sp. | reverse complement strand
GTGGGATTGGATATGAGTTTACGCTTCAAATCTTCATTCACTTTAGTATTTGGCTTGTGTTTTGCTGTTGCTGTGAATCATTTGTATGCAGATGAGGCAGTGATTAAGTTGCCTGCCGGTTTTAAATTAACGCAATTTGCCGATAGTTCAACAAAGCAAGGTAAGTTGTTAAGCAGTGTCAGGTTCATGGCATTTGATGGAAGCGGCAACCTGTTTGTGACTTCATCAAAAGATGGCAAAGTACTGATGCTGCCGGATGCCGACAAGGATGGCAAAGCAGATGAGGTTATTACGGTAGCGTATGGATTAAATTACCCGCAGGGGCTGGTTTTTGTCGGTAACGCATTGTTGGTAGCCAATCAGGATGGCGTGGTGAAACTGAAACAAGTCAATGGTCGCTGGTCTGCTGCAGAGCCTTTTATCACCAATCTGCCTACTGGTGGGCACAGGACTAAAACCATTAAACTTGGCCCGGATGGGCATCT
This sequence comes from Methylotenera sp., assembly GCA_041307905.1. GTDB lineage: Bacteria > Pseudomonadota > Gammaproteobacteria > Burkholderiales > Methylophilaceae > Methylotenera. Next base: position 3,566 of record JBFZCQ010000181.1, on the reverse strand, counting down.
GTATATCAATGTGGGCTCAAGCTGTAATGTGTGTGTAGAAAGCAATCCCTTGCGTGCAACAATATTGCGTTACACCTTGGAAGGTAAACCTGCAGGTGCGTTATCTACACTGGGCCGGCATCAACAATCCGCGATATGGGCCAGCGGTTTGCGTAACTCACAGGGTTTCGTTTGGCATCCTGTTACAGGGGATATGTACGCTACCAATAATGGCGCGGATAATCGTTCGGATACTATCGGCGGTAAAGTGAATGATGAAATTCCGCCGGAGCATCTGAATAAAATTGAGGCTGGCAAACATTATGGCTGGCCGCATTGCTGGGGTGAACCGGTTAAGAAAACGATGGTAGAAGACCCAAACTTCAAAGGTGAGCCTGGTTTTTGCAAAACAGCACAAGCCCCCGCAATTACTTTTACGTCACACACAACTCCAATCGGCATCACCTTTCTTGATAAAACGAACTGGCCAGCTGAATATAAGACAGATGCAATAGTCGCTTTGCACGGTTCATGGAATCGACAGCAGCCGTTAGGTTACCAACTGGTTCGTGTAAAATTTAAGGATAATAAGCCGGTAAAGGTTGAAGATTTTGCAACAGGCTGGTTAGAAAGTGGTTCAGAAGGCGGATGGTTAAAAAGAAATCATGTGTCCGGTCGGCCTGTAGATGTTGCTGTAGGTCCAGACGGGGCACTTTATGTTTCAGATGACGACTCAGGCGTAATATATCGCATTAGTTTTACACCGCAAAAATAATCTAAAATTAAGTGAAATTGAACTTTGAACAAACTTTAAATTAATGCATATTTAAAATAACGAGCAAAAATATACGATGAAAACTTTATTTAAAAAAATGGCTCTTTTGAGCATTTTGGTCAACATAGTGATTGCGGGCAACGTGTATGCTGCGGAGGAACTCAAAGCCAAGACTTTGATGTATATCAGCCCACTTGAGTACAACAATAGTGTGCAGTTGCTGACGCCTTATCATGACGGTTACTGGTTTGAGCAGGGCCCGCTTGTGGAACCTGTTGCTTTTGCGGCACTTAAAGCACAGGAGAGTGACTTGGCAATGTGTAATAGTGGCGAAACTGCCGATACCATCATAAAGATTAAACCTTACCTGTTTTACAATCCATGGCCGGGCATTTATTATGCGACCTTGGTTGCTACGGTGTATGCTGCTGATGGCGAGAGTTTAGGTGTTTATACCGGAAAGGGAAAACATATTGCTCCTGGTCCCGCGCTTTTGAGAATTACCGTTCCATCTAATATTAGCAGATCCTATGAATTAGCCATGGAAGATTTGATGAGCAAGCTAAAAATAAAGCCAATGGCTGAGCGTAAAAAAGTGGCAACTGTGTTGCCTTGCGGCATCATTGGTTCTCAATTGGAACCGCGGTTCAATATCCATTAGAGGTTAAGTGATGAATAAAAATTTATTGTTCTCTGCATTTCTTGCAACTTTTATGGTTGCTTGTGCTAACGATGCGAAAGTTAATCAAATCGGTTTGCAGAAAATTACAGGATTAAAGACCCCGGAGTCGGTAGTTCAGGCTAAAGATGGTCGTATTTATGTGTCTGAGATCAGCGAATTTGGTAAAGATGGAGATGGTCAGATTACTGTGATTGACCGCAATGGTAAAGCTGAAGTTTTTGCTACAGGCCTGGATGATCCTAAAGGCTTGGCCATCATTGGTAAATATCTATATGCCGCTGATAAAAGTAAAATTATCAAAATTGATCCGGATGGCAAAACCAGCGTGTTTGTTGCCAGTGATGCATTCCCCAGTGCACCTATATTCTTGAATGATCTGGAAGCAGATCTGCAGGGTAATCTTTATGTGAGTGATAGTGGCGATATATTAGGCAAGGGTGGCGGTGGCGCAATTTATAAAATTAATGCTCAGGGTCAGGTTACATTGCTGATTAACGATAAGCAAGATGCCAGGATTACCGGGCCTAATGGCTTGTTGGCAGATGACACGGGTAACATTATATTAGAGGTGGATTTTGTATCTGGTATTTTATATAGCCTGAATACGAAAACAGGACAACTCACTGATATCGCAGATGGCTTTGGCGGTGGTGACGGTTTGGTGCATCACTCTAATGGCACAATGTATGTGAGCGATTGGAAGAACGGCAAGGTTCTTAGTGTGGATACTAGAGGTGATGTTAAAGTGATTAAATCTGGTTATCAGGCTGCTGCTGATATTGCTATCACTAAAGACGAAGCTTACTTGCTGGTGCCGGATATGAAAGCCGGTGAGCTAGATTTTATATCGCTGAAATAAGCTATGATTGTTAGTAGTTTAATAAAAAAAGCTGCGTAAATTCGCGGCTTTTTTTATTATTAACCAAACTGGTATCAAATGATTTTCTGATTTAATTTGCCGGAGTAGCAGGCACTGCTGGTTTAGCTGGTACTGCCTTTGAAGCTGGTATGGCAGGGGTTGCAGGATTCCCTTCTGAAGCAGGTATTGCAGGTGTAGCTTTTCTCTCTTTATTTTTTTTAGAGTGTTTTTTATGTTTAGGTTTTTTAGCTTTTGCAGTATCTGTATCCGCTTCTGTTGCAGGAGTTTCTGTATCAGACGCTGACTTTTTGGTTTTTTCCTTTTTTCCAGATTCACTGGCTTCGGTAGGCTGTTCTTCAGCCCTGCGATCGACTTTTGAGCCTTTAGCTTCTTTTGTCTTTTCATTGGATTCGGCAGTTTCGATAGCCGGTGTTTCAACTGAAGATGCTGCTTTTCTGCCTTTTGTTTTGTTAGCAGGTGGTTCAGCGAACGCGGTTACAGAGATAGCTAATAAGCTGGCTAACAAAGTTGATAAGATTTTTTTCATATTAACTCCTTAAAGGTTAAAATTAATTCTTGCCTAAATTGGGTGATTCACCGAATAAACATCTCACTACTAATATCAGCAACAGCATAATTCTAGTCTTACATATGCATAATTGGTAGTGAATCACGTTAAATCTTGATGCGGTTGATAATTTAATGATGTTAGGTATGCTTTGGTTGCTATTGCTGTAAACATTTCGATAACTTTTAAACAGATATGAAGATTGCAAATGATGGATAAAGCTTGCCGGACTGGATGTACACTTGAGGTCATAGATTTGCGAGAGGCGGCAATCAACTGGCTTGTAAATACAAGTCCTGTTCGTAAAGCAGAGGGCGTTAAAAGTTTGAATTTAGCATGGCTTGCAGGGGAGGTTGCGCTTGACTCAGCTGCAGTTTTATCTGAGCATCTTGATATTCCAGGGCGTCCCGAAAAGCCCTTGCTGGTTTCGCCGCTGGAAGTTGGAAAAAGGTCGATGCGTACACCCGAAGGCAGAGCCGCCCTGATTCATGCACTCGCGCATATTGAGTTTAATGCAATCAATTTAGCACTGGATGCATTGTGGCGTTTTGCTGATATGCCTGAACAATACTACGCAGACTGGCTTAAAGTAGCCGCAGAAGAAGCTTATCATTTCGGGTTGCTGAATGGATATTTACTCAATATGGGCTTTCAGTACGGTGACTTTAATGCACATAATAGCCTGTGGGAGATGGCAGAGCGT
>JBFZCQ010000180.1:0-2628 GCA_041307905.1 Methylotenera sp. | reverse complement strand
CTGGGCAGGCTTTGATTGGCTCTTTGCTGGGTGGTGGTGCGTCTGGTGCACTTAGTGGATTGGGTAGGTTAGCAGCGCCTAATATTCGCCCTGAAGCAGCAACATTACGTGAGCAAGGTGTACCTTTAACTCCGGGTTCTGCATTTGGTGGTCGCATTCAACAAATAGAACAAAGCGCAGAAAGTTTGCCTATTGTTGGTGGTATTGTTAGTGGCGCAAGACAAAAACAATTTGAGCAATTTAATGTTGCTGCTTATAACAAAGTATTGAGCAATATTGATCCTAAATTAAAAGTGCCACAAGGGTTGACTGGCCGAGATGCGTATCAGTTTGTCGAAAAAGCAATCCAAGACAAATATAATGATGTTGTCCCTGATTTAACCATTGTTTATGTTCCTAGAGTCCAAACTGGATTGCAATCAATAAAAAATAGATACTCAAAAGGCAATTTATCAGAAGCAGATAGAAACCAATTTATGACTTATGTAAATGGTCTTGAATCTGATTTTCGGGCTAATGGTATTTATTCAGGGCAAAAAGTACAAGCTATTAAACAAGACTTAGCGCAAATGGCTCGCACATACTCTGCGGGTACTGGTTCATCTAAGATTCTTGGTGACGCATTTAAAGACCTAGAAGGTTTTTACATGAATACATTGAGAAATCAGAATCCAAAGTATTCTACTGACTTGAAGAAAGCAGATTCAGCGTTTAAAGATTTTGTCAGAGTTCAAACAGCAATGGCCAAAACTCGCGGAGAAGAAGGCGTATTTACTCCTGCACAGTTAGAGTCTGCTGTACGTCAATCAGACAAGTCTGCACGTAAAGGCGCATTTGCTAGAGGTGCTGCACCAATGCAAGATCTTGCAGGTCGGGCTACTTCAATACTTGGCCAAAAGGTTCCTGATAGCGGCACTGCATCTCGCGGAATGACTGGTGCGCTACTAACTGGTGGTGCAAGTTATGTTGATCCATTGGCTGGTGGCTTAACCGCGTTAATGACTGCTCCATATTATCGTTTAGGCGAAAAAGCGATGTTTTCTCCTAGACCTGCTTCGTTTACTGAAACGGTGCAACGTGCGAGGGCTGCATCCCCATTTGCTGTGCCTGGGTTACTTGGATTAGTTCAATAAGGAAGCATTATGGCAAAGAACAAGATTAGCGAGTTTAGCTCGACTGCTGCAAATAACACAGACATAGGCGGCATTAACATTGCTGAAGGTTGTGCGCCTAGCGGTATTAACAACGCTATTCGTGAGCTGATGGCTCAACTTAAAGATCAGCAAGTAGGAACAGACGCAGATAACTTTACGGTAGGCGGTAATCTATCTGTTGCTGGTACTACTACGCTAACCGGAACTACTGCGGCTCCGACTCCTAGTGCTGCTGACAATAGTACTAAAATCGCTACTACTGCATTTGTAGCTACAGAATTTGCGTCTAAAGATTATTTAAACGATCCTAACGCTGATGGCATCCTTTCGAGAACTGCTGACAAAACTGTTACGGCACGAACGATAACTGCTGGCACTGGGGTTACTGTAACGAATGGTGACGGCGTATCTGGCAATCCTACTGTTGCTGTATCTGACTCTGGAATAACGGCAACTCAACTTGCTTCTAATGCTGTTACTACGGCAAAAATCACTGATGCAAATATTACTGCGGCAAAGTTAAACGGCGCTCAGTCTGGATCTGCTCCAATTTACGCGGCGAGGGCTTTTGGTATCGTTGCTAGTAATGGCACATTATCAGGCGGCTCTAACATAGCAACTGTGACGCGTACTAATGAAGGTATATATGCAATAACATTTACAACTGCTATGTCTTCCGCTACATACGCTATTGTTGGTTCTGTACTTACAGCAAGTGACACAAGAGTATTTCATTACTCTAGTCCTGCAACTACTGGATTTACTGTAACGATACGCAATAACTCAGAATCGAGAGTTGACCAAAGTTTTTCATTTGCTGTCTTTGCTTAATATACATTAGAGTTAATCATGACTGAATTCGACGGCGATTTTTTCACTAAATTTGGTGCTGGTATTGCAGGGCTAGGTGCAGCAATATACGGCGTTTTCCGATTACTCCGCTCTGATCGTCGTGAAGACACCAAAGCAGACCTGACAGACAATGCCATGACACAAGTTATCCAGACATTGCGTGATGAAGTAGCTAGGCTTTCTGAGCGCTTAGAAAAGGTCGAGGCTGCTAACCGTGAATGTGAGGAAAAGAACGCGGCTATGCAAATGGAAATCCTTGATCTAAAGAAAAAGCTACATCTATCCTAATGATTAATCCTTGGTTCATTGTTGGCGGTTTAGTCATTGTTATTTCTTCGTATTTCTATGGTCATCATACTGGCGTAAAGTCTACGATGGCTGCATGGGAGAAAGAGAAATCAACGGCTAATCAGGAGGCTTTTGACAAGCTAACTGCTGCTAATGCCCAGGTTCGTGATTACGAGCAAAAGCTGGCTACTGTTCAAAACAACGTGGAAAAGGCTTATGTTAAAAAACTTAAAGCTGTTGAAATTGAGCGTAATAACCTTTCTGCTCTCGCAAAGTCTAATAAGTTGTTCATTGATGCCACGTGTGAAAACAGTGGAAGCCAACTAGATCGGAA
>JBFZCQ010000179.1:0-6495 GCA_041307905.1 Methylotenera sp. | reverse complement strand
AATGTCGGTCATGCGCGGATTGGCTTGAACCAGTGCTTTAATTTTTGCATCATCGATATTTACAGCCGTGAATTCATCACGCTGAAAGCCCCATCTGCTGACTAAATGACCGATGGCGGGGTTGAACAAGCCTTGTGACTTCACGAATAAATTCGTTGCATCTGTCAGTATGGCGGCAAGTTGTGGACTGATAGTGACAGGTTTTCTGCCGTTAGCAAAGGCTGTGTTGAGTACGCCAAGTTCACTGGGTTGATTACTGCTGACCGGTTTCCAAGCATGCAGTTGGTTGTGCAGATTCTGGAAATCTTGCATTACATCATTAGCCAGTTGTTTTGCGCGATCTTCCGGTTCACCGTAAATACTGATGTCGACCAGTGTGCCGAATACGTAACTTTGCGTGTGATAAAGCGGTTCCTGTTTAAGCGCACGCATAACGACTAGTGCCATAACCAGTATGGCAATCACTATCAGGCTGGCAGGCCATTTACGCATTGGCTGAGCTATTGAGCTAGATGCTGTTCTAGTGCATCCAGCATAACCCCTGCTGGGTTGCAGTCGGTCTGTGCCGCAATTTCCACCATGCCGGTTGGACTGGTAACATTGATTTCGGTTAAATGATCACCGATCACATCCAAGCCGACCAGAAACAGACCTTCTTGCTTGAGTGTTTTGCCCACTGTTGCAGCGATTTCATAATCACGGCTACTTAGCGGCTGCGCAACGCCGGTGCCACCTGCCGCAAGATTACCGCGTGTTTCGCCTGCAAGCGGTATGCGTGCCAAGGTGAAAGGTAATGGTTCACCATTAATCACGATAATACGTTTATCACCTTGCAGGATCTCCGGCAAATAGCGTTGCGCCATGATGGTGCGTGTGCCATGCTCGGTGATGGTTTCCAGAATCACGCTGATATTGGGGTCGCTCAATGTCAGCCTGAAAATACTGCTGCCACCCATGCCATCCAACGGTTTTACGACAATATCCTGATGCGTGTTCAAAAAATCACGAATCAGGAAGTTGTTAGCCGTCACCAGAAACTCCGGTGCAAATTGCGGAAAGCGCGTTACCGATAGTTTTTCATTCCAGCCGCGAATGGCAGCCGGGTTATTAAATATCTTGGCGCCCTGACTGGCAGCAATTTCAAGCAGATAGGTACTGTATAAGTACTCATTGTCGAATGGCGGGTCTTTACGCATGATAACGGCATCGAAGTCAGTTGGGCTACCTTCGACAGCCAGACCTAGCTCATAACCATCAGCGCTGAACTCAAAACTCTGCGTATTGATTCTTGCCTGACTGTCGCGCAGAAAAAGATCATGCTGCATGCTTACAAACAGTTTATGGCCGCGCTGACTGGCCTCGCGCATCATGGCCATGCTTGTATCTTTGTAGATTTTAAGGCTTGGCAGCGGATCCAGAATAAATACGAGTCTCATAGAGTGTGGTAAGCCAGTTGTTATTGATTAAGCGGGTTTTGTTCCTGCAGCTCAATTGCTGCGGCCAGCAATGCCAGACGTGCAACCACACCATAGGCGTAGAAACGGTTAGGGGGAGCATCCGGTGCGCCGGCACAGTCAGGCAGGGTGCAGGGTTTTTCAAAAGCCAGCGGAACAAAATGTGAGCCTGGCGCATTCAGGTTTTCATCTACGCCACGGCCGGTATGCACGCGGTAGAAACCGCCAATCACGAAGTGATCCATCATATATACGACAGGCTCTGCGACAGCATCGTTGATGCTCTCGAAGGTATACACGCCTTCCTGAATGATGACTTCAGAAACTTCCAGGCCTTCTTTCACCACAGACATTTTATTGCGAGCTTTTCGGTTAAGGCCGCGTACATCATCCGGTGATTTTACCGTCATGATGCCCATGCCATAAGTGCCGGCATCAGCTTTGACGATTACAAATGGCTCCTGTGTCACGCCGTACTCAGCATATTTCAGTTTGATTTTTTTGAGTAGCATCTCGACTTTTCCCGCAAGGCATTCTTCACCGGTACGTGCATTAAAGTCAATCTCGCCACAGGTCTCAAAGTATGGGTTAAGCAGCCATTCATCTATGCCGATTAGCTGTGCAAATTCACTCGCCACACGGTTATAAGCAGAAAAATGCTGGGATTTGCGACGCGTACTCCAGCCCGCATAAAGCGGCGGAATCAGATCCTGCTCCAGATTTTCCAGAATTTCAGGAATACCGGCGGAGAGATCGTTATTCAGCAGAATGGCACAGCTATCGAACTCTTCCAGTGTTACGCCATCAATGCTGGACTGCGGTAATTTGATACGGTTACCGACGCGAACTACTGGTTCAAGCAACAGCGACTGTCCTCCCGGTGTTTCAAATCTGGTTGGTGCTGTGATTTCCGGTGAAATGGAACCAACCCTGATGTTCATGCCCGCCTGTTTCAAGATATTTGCGAGCTCGACAACATTGCGTAAGTAGTATCCGTTACGGGTGTGATTCTCTGGAATAATCAGCAGACGGTGTGCTTCCGGGCATACTTTTTCTACTGCCACCATTGCCGCCTGCACACTCAGGTGCAGAAAATCCGGGTTAAGGTTGTTAAAACCGCCCGGGAACAGGTTGGTATCTACCGGTGCTAGTTTAAAGCCAGAATTACGCAAATCGACCGAAGCATAAAACGGTGCGGCATATTCCAGCCATTGCGAACGGAACCAGTGCTCGATTTTCGGCATGGCATCGAGCATACTTTTTTCTAGACTTAACAAAGGGCCGTTAAGTGCTGTTGTCAGGTGAGGAACCATATGTGCCTTTTTCAAAAAAGTATTGCGTTTACACCAGCACTATATTACAGCTGTGCCGTGGTTAATTAAACTACTTGCTGCGCCTGCAGGTCAGCATGATAGCTACTTCTTACCATGGGGCCGCTAGCAGTATTATTAAAGCCCATGGCATCAGCTTTTTGTTTTAATGTTTCAAATGCATGCGGTTCAACATAACGCATGACCGGCAGATGGTGCACGCTGGGCTGTAGGTATTGGCCCAGTGTCAGCATGGTGACGTTGTGCGCGCGCAGGTCACGCATGACTTCCAGGATTTCTTCATCAGTTTCACCCAGTCCTAGCATGAGGCCAGACTTGGTAGGAATGTGCGGGTATAGCTCACCGAATTTTTTTAATAAAGTCAGGGAGTTCTGGTAATCGGAGCCGGGTCTGGCCTGTTTGTAGAGTCTGGGGATGGTCTCAAGGTTATGGTTCATGACATCCGGTGGTGCTTCACTTAGAATCTTCATCGCAACATCTAGGCGGCCGCGGAAATCCGGCACCAGAATTTCAATCTTGATGTCGGGGGATTGTGCGCGTACGGCTTTAATGCAATCTACAAAGTGCTGTGCGCCGCCATCAAGCAGGTCATCACGGTCTACACTGGTGATGACCACATATTTGAGTTTCATCTGTGCGATGGTGCGGGCTAGATTTTCAGGTTCGTTGACGTCGGGCGGCAATGGTTTGCCATGTGCCACATCGCAGAATGGGCAGCGGCGCGTGCAGATGTCACCCAGAATCATAAAGGTGGCTGTGCCGCCGCTGAAACATTCACCTATATTCGGGCAGCTTGCCTCTTCACACACGGTATGCAGGTTATTGTCACGAAGCACGCGTTTGATCTCTTGATAGCGCGCTGAATCCGGCGCTTTCATGCGTATCCAATCCGGTTTGCGTTGTGCAGGCTGAGGAATGATTTTGATTGGAATGCGCGAAGTCTTTGCCGCGTCGATTTCCTTCACACCGGCAATTTTCTGCCTGGGTGTTTTATTGTCTGTTTTATTGCTTGTAGTATCAGTCATGCTTTTCCATATCATCAGTCATTGCTGAGATTTGCAGCTGTTCAAAATAGTCATTGAGTTTTTGCAGCAACTGTTCACTTAGCGTTTGTATGTCTGCAGTAATGCCCAAGTCTTTAGTTTGCGTGACTTTTAAGCCGGCATAGCCGCAAGGGTCTATCGCATCAAACGGACTCAGGTCCATATCTACATTGAGGCTCAGGCCATGATAGCAGCAGTTGTTTTTTACCCGCAAACCTAAGGATGCAATTTTAGCTTCCTGCGCATTGTTTAGCTGCACATAAACGCCGGGGGCATCTTTTTTTGCTAATGCATCAACACCATGTTCTGCCAGTAATTCGATGACTGTATTTTCCAGCAGGCTTACCAGCGTGCGTATGTTGAGGCTTCTGCGCTGCAGGTCGGCCAACACATACACAACAATCTGCCCTGGACCATGGTAAGTGATTTTACCGCCACGGTCTGTGAGTAGGGTCGGAATATCATCGCGTTGCGGCAGCTTTACTTGTCTGCGGTTCAGCCCCAGTGAATAGACCGGCAAGTGCTCAGTGAGCCACAATTCATCCTGCGTATCAGTTGTGCGATTCGCGTTGAAATTTTGCATAGCCCGACATGTGCTTTCAAACGCTGTGAGGCCTAAACGCCGAATGACTAAGGGCTGCTGCATTGCTGGCTGCGGTGATTAGAGTGCGAATTTCACCAGAGGATGCGCACTTAATAAGCGGTAAACACCATCAAGCTGATCTTGAGAGTTTACATACACATTACAGGTCAGGCTGATATATTTGCCGGTAGAGCTCGCGCGCATTTCTATATGTTCTGCCGTGAATGCAGGCACCAAAGTTTGAATAATTTCAGCGATGGTGGCTGAAAACGCCTCGTGCGTTTCCCCCATGACTTTAATGGCAAAGTAACATGGGAACTCAATGAGTGGCGGTGCGGTGTGGGGTTCTATTTCACGCATACACGTTACCTGATTATTGTAATAGCAATTTTATCGAGTCCCACGCACGACCTAAAATGCCGGCAGTGTCGACAGCTTTTGCTGCAATGATAGAACGCTGTTCGACCATTTTGCCATTCAGTATGAATTTCACAGTACCGATGACCTGGCCTTTTTTAATCGGGGCGATTAAAGGCTGTGTGCTTGAAATCACTGCTTTAACATTGGCATATTCGCCTTTTGGCAGTGTCAGATACAAATCATTTGCTACAGTTGAGGTCACTATATTTTCGCTGCCTTTCCATACTTTGAGTTGATTAATAGTCTGCCCACGTTTGTATACAAGCGTGGAATCAAAGAACTGGAAGCCGTAATTAAGCAGTTTCTGACTTTCTGTTGCGCGAGCGGCATCAGTAGGTGCACCCAGTATTACAGAAATGCGGCGTGTTGTATCGCGTTTAGCAGAAGAAATCAGGCAATAACCGGCAGATTCAGTATGACCGGTTTTCATGCCGTCAACATTTGGATCCAGCCATAATAGGCGGTTACGGTTAGGTTGCTTGATGTTGTTATAGCTGTATTCTTTAACAGAATACAAACGTTTGTAATCTTCCGGGAAATCGCGGATTAAGGCGCTGGCCAAAATCGATAAATCTTCGGCCGTCGTATAGTGCTGCGGGTCAGGCAAGCCGGTGGCATTCACATAGTTTGTGTTTTTCATGCCCAGGCGCTTTGCTTCTTTATTCATCATGCTGGCAAACAACTCTTCTGTGCTGGCAATACCTTCTGCCAGTGTGATAGAAGCATCATTGCCGGACTGAATAATCATGCCATGCAGCAACTCATCAACCGTCACAGGTTTGTTTGGCTCGATAAACATTTTAGAGCCTTCAACTTTCCACGCAGTTTCGCTTACAGGCAGTGTTTGAGTAAGTTGTAAATGACCGTTTTTAATAGCCTTGAAGCTCAGGTAAGCTGTCATGATTTTAGTCAGCGATGCTGGATCAATGCGCATGCTGGCATTTTGTGTAGCAATCACATGCCCGCTGTTGAAATCTTTAAGTAAATAAGCTTTTACTGCAAGACTAGGTGGAGGTGCAATCTGTGCACTTTCTGCATACGCTGACTGGCTGAAACTTAAGGCAGCAGATAAAGTGGTTGCAGAAATAATACTGATACTACGAGCTAATAATGGGTGTTTGGTCATTTGAGTCTATTAATGTTTACTGATTGGTAACGATTGCTGATAAGTTTAATTGTTTGCGAACTTTATTGGCAGAGACATCAGCTTCTTTTCTGGTACCGAAAGGGCCGAGCTTCACGCGGTAAATGCCGTCATTATACACGTTAGTCACCGCTGCATCTCCGGCAAGTTCCAGCTCAAGAATTTTCTTCTGCAACAGGTCGCCATTTAATTCGTTTTTAAACGCGCCTACCTGCACATAGTAGCTTGACGCTCTGGATTCAATATTGTTCGAGGCCACAGGGTTTGCTGCCACAGGCGCTGTTGTTAAGATTGCTGTTGGCTGAGATGCTTCTTTGTAGGCTGCTGGAGAGAGATCTGTCGCGCTGGCTGCTGCAGTCAAAGTGGTGGCTTTTAATTTTTGCAGCGCTTCAGGTCTGGTATCAATCCATTCGACCTCAACCTTGCCGCTGCCCTGTGAAGTTAAACGCAATTTGTAGGCCGCTACATAGGATAAATCGATCAGCCTGTCTTGCTTGAATGGCCCGCGGTCATTGATGCG
>JBFZCQ010000178.1:0-2882 GCA_041307905.1 Methylotenera sp. | reverse complement strand
ATGGGGATATTTCATGGTCTACCAGCAAGGCTTCGATTTCAATCTCGGATTCGTTGCTAACATATTCATGAATTTCTTGCCGTTTACCGGTACCAAGGTATGCACGTGTGTCGAATCCCATACGTTTTTGCACAAATGTTCTTACTACTTCATACCCCAGCGTTTTTGCCAGTTCACGCAACTCGGCTAGAGATGCCTCGAACTCAAGGTCAGTAACGCTAGGTGTTTGCACTGCCGCCACAATGGCGTATCTTGGTTTATCTTTTACTTCTGTTTGCATTAGGGGATTGCATCTTTTGATTTGTCGAAGTCAGATAGTACCTGAAAAGAGATAGTATTCAGTTTTTAGTCATCATTACGACCAGATTTCTTTGATTTATTCACAACTGAAACAATTAGTTAACCGTCTGAAATAATTCATTAATCATTCCTGTTTAATATGACTGCATATATTTATCAGGAATATATTTTCTCCAAGTTTATAAGCGCCTTTTTTGCGGAGGCGCTATTTTTTTGTCTGGTAATTATTTACCTGCTTTTGATCACTTTATTTGATCATCTTTCATTTATTGCGGCTCTGAACTACCCCTAAATCCTTTGTAAATTGTAAGTTTCCTTTCACTGCATTGCTATGCCCGACTAACTTGCAACTACACCAAGTAATCCATAGCCAAGCGTTGCAGATTGTTTCCATTAAGCGCACAATAAAATTACGGTTATTAAAATTTTATAAAGGGATTTTTAAGATGGCTACGGCACGTACAAAAAAAACTAAGGAAGAATTGTTAAAAGAAGCTGAGACAAAAGTTAAAAATATCAGGCAGCAAATCAAAATGGAAAAAGAAAAACAAAAAGCTGCCTTGACTAAAAGCAGTGAAGGCATGGCGGTAGCAATCGCCGCCATTGAAAGCGTAGCAAAAGCAAATAAAGTGAAGGTCGCCGATGTAATCAGAGCAATTGCAAAAATAAAACGTGCCGGTTTAAAAATTGAGAGCACGCGCGAAGCAGGTCACTATTTTTACGACTAATTTTGTGACATTAGGCAACTTTGAATGCGACCGGCTTTAATGCTGGCTACCATGATGCACTGATAATAGGTTCAGGCTGTTATTGCAATATGAACTTGAACAGACAAAGCACCTGATGCTTCAATATTCAAGTTGCCTTGACATATTCGCCTGCAATATTTTCAAAAAGATATTTAACGTAAATTAATCTCAATTTAAAATCGAAAGTATTTAGCGATGAATTTTAAGTCAATAAAATCAGTAGCGTATACATTGATGCTTGCCTCACTGGCATTTACATTTAGCAGTTCAGCCTATGCAGAAGAACCGACCGTTAGCGACCCCTCTCGCGGTAAGCTACTTTACTCATTACACTGCATTTCATGCCATAACGAACAAAAGCACTGGCTTGCAAATAAAAAGGTTTCTGACTGGCCTAGCCTAGTCTCTCAGGTAAAGTTATGGCAAAGCATCTCAAATCTCAAGTGGGAAAATAACGATATTGAAAGTGTTGCAAAGCACTTAAACACGCTTTATTACCATTACCCAATGCCAAATACTGTGGCACGCAAAAAGTAAACACCTAATCACCACCAGTTTACAGTTCACAAGTAATTTTATAGAAATCTTTTCCACAAAAACTGTGGATAACTTTGTGGTTACTTGTGCAACAAAACTGTAACATACAGATTTATAACGATTTTTTTAAATCGTATAAATTTTACACCTAAAAATAAACCGTTTAAAATCAACAAGTTAAAAACTATGCATTGATTGGTAAGGCTTTTTTATTGCTATTAGCACACAACGTTAGATTGTGTGCATAACAATTTCATTTTATTTTCCATAATTCCGCATATTGCAAGTGTTTTTCGTCTAACTTTATAAATTTTTACAATTCGTAACAACTCCAATACTGGACTCAATCCGCTTGTTTTATCAACTGCTATTAGCAGTAGATGCATGAATCGCAGCAATCATTTAAGTGCCCCTGTTTAACATTATTAATTTTTCAGTTTTATATTAATGCAATATTTCAATAATTGTTGTAATATTAAAACTATGGATAAAATTACAGCAACTACTGCTTTTGAATCCCTGTCATCAGGGGTGCGTCTGGATGTATTCAGGCTTTTAGTAAAACAAGGTCTGACGGGTATGGTAGCCGGCGAAATAGCAGCCACACTGAATATACCGCCAACCAATCTTTCTTTTCACCTAAAAGCCATGACCAACGCCCGAATGCTTTCCGTTGAGCAAGAAGGCAGATTTCAGCGCTATCGTGCCAATTTGCCGCTTATGCTGGATTTAATCGCCTATCTTACAGAAGAATGCTGCTCAGGCAGGCCTGAAGATTGCGCGGCTATAGGCACCGAATCTTTCTGCGCAGCCCCTGCGGCCTTTTCACAGAATTAACTTCAGGAGAAAAACTAAAGTGAACGTATTATTTTTATGCACCGGTAACTCTTGCCGCTCCATACTGGCAGAGGCCACATTTAACCACCTGGCTCCGGCAGGCTGGCATGCCATGAGTGCCGGCAGCAAACCTACTGGGCAGGTGCATCCTAGATCGCTGGCACTCCTAGCGCGTGAAGGAATTTCCACTGAAGGCTATTACAGCAAATCGTGGGAGAACCTCCCGACTACACCTGATATTGTCATTTCAGTATGCGGCAATGCGGCCAATGAAACATGTCCGGTATATTTGGGCCCAGTATTGAGAAGCCATTGGGGCGTTGAAGACCCGGCACATGTCACCGGTGAAGATGAAGAGATTGATGCTGCCTTCATGCAAGCCTACAGCATACTGCGCGCTCGAATCGAAGCATTTTTTGCTCTCCCATTAGCGCAGCTGCAACATGACAAACCGGCATT
>JBFZCQ010000177.1:0-10806 GCA_041307905.1 Methylotenera sp. | reverse complement strand
GCCTGGAACCGATTGCGTGTTACGAAACTTTAGCTAGGCAGTATAGTGCTCCAACCATGCGTAAGCCTCTGAATATTGAAGCAAGACGCAAGGCAGGGTTTACTGAAGAAGAGCTTGCCCTGTTGTAGGTGAGCTTATTATATCTAGCTTGTGAACAGATTGATCACGCCATCAAGCCCAACGTGATTGATGGCATAGCTTGCCTGTGCCTGCACCACTGGTTTTGCATGGTAAGCCACACCAACACCGGCAACCGCCATCATTTTCAGGTCATTGGCACCATCGCCAATGGCTATTGTGTGGGTTGGATCTAACCGCAATTGATCGCGCAGTTTGCAGAGCTCGTCGGCCTTTCTTTGTGCGTCTACAATATCCCCCATTACGCGGCCCGTGAGTTTGCCATCAATAATTTCCAGCGTGTTTGAAACGGCATAATCCAGCCCCAGCATCGCTTTAACGCGATCTGCAAAAAACGTGAAGCCGCCGGACACTAGCAAGGTGGTTATGTTATTTTTTTTGCAGGTTTCAATCCACTCTTTGGCACCAGGGTTCAACTGCAAGCGCTCGTTCAATACGCGCATCAGGTCTGCTTCAGACAAGCCTTTAAGTAAAGCTACGCGTTCGCGCAGACTTTGCGCGAAGTCGAGTTCACCCTGCATTGCGCGCTCGGTAATTGCGGCTACCTGTGGTTTAATTCCTACCATATCTGCAATTTCATCGATACATTCAATGCTGATCAAGGTGGAATCCATATCCATCACGCATAAACCAAAATTCTGCAGCAGCTCTTTGTCCTGAACGTATGCGCAGTCAATCTTCTGCTCAGCACAGAATTGCCGAATATTAGGCAGAACCGTTGGTTGATTTGCCAAGTAATAGGCATGCTGCGCAATTTGCACAAATTGAACACTCGTGCCGCATAGTCGGTGAATATGGGTTAAATGTGAAAGTGTGATGGCCGAGCCTTGAACAACTAAACGCATAATTGAGAATATTTTGTAATAAAGTGCCATTATACCTTGAGCTTAAACATTACTTTACTGGCACAATTGTCTGAATTGCGAGAAAATGTGAATAATTATTAATCAGAGCTATTTTTTATGAATCTGCATGAGTATCAAGCCAAAACGCTATTACAGAAATACGGTGTTCCTATTCCTCGCGGACAGGTTGTCGCGGCAGCTAACGAAGTGGCTGCGGTTACCAGTGAAATCCCCAGCGGTGCGTGGGTAGTCAAAGCCCAGGTGCATGCGGGCGGGCGTGGTAAAGCCGGTGGCGTAAAGGTGGTAAAGTCAGCAACTGAAGCTCAGAATGTTGCTACTGAGCTATTAGGCAAAACGCTGGTAACTTATCAGAATGCACCTGATGGCCAGCCGGTCAATCAGGTGTTGATCGAAGAAACCCTGCCAATTGCGCGCGAGCTTTATCTGTCTATGCTCGTTGATAGAACACTGGAGCGTGTTGTAGTTGTTGCCTCTGTAGCCGGCGGTATGGATATTGAAGAAATTGCACATACGAGCCCGGAAAAAATTCTGCAGGAGGTCTGTGATCCACTGAATGGCCTGGTAGATTTTCAGGCACGTAATCTGGCATTCAAGATGGATTTGAGCGGTGATCAGATTGGGTCTTTCACCAAACTGCTCAAAGGTCTCTATCGCCTGTTCAAAGATAATGATCTGGCATTGCTTGAAATTAATCCGTTAGTAGTCACGACAGATGGCAAACTCTATGCGCTTGATTGCAAAATGAGCGTGGATGATAACGCGCTATATCGCCAGAAAGCACTCGCAGAGCAGCGTGACTGGAGTCAGGAAGACAGCAAGGAGGCGACTGCACACCATGCAGGCTTGAATTATATTGCGCTGAACGGCAATATTGGCTGTATGGTCAACGGTGCAGGCCTAGCGATGGCAACGATGGATTTAATCAAATTGCATGGCGGCATGCCGGCTAATTTTCTTGATGTGGGCGGCGGCGCAACAGCTGAGACAGTAGCCAAAGCATTTAAGATCATTTTGGCTGACAATAATGTGAAAGCAATTTTAGTGAATATTTTCGGCGGCATCATGCGCTGCGACATTATTGCAGAAGGCATTATTACAGCTGTGAAAGAAGTTGGTATGCAAATTCCGGTGATCGTGCGTTTAGAAGGTACTAATGTGGATTTAGGTAAAAAAATGCTGCAAACAAGCGGGCTCAATATCATTTCGGCTGAAGGCTTAACAGATGCCGCTCAGCAGGCAGTTAATGCAGTGCGTAGCAGTGCATCAGAGAACGGCGCGGTGGCAGCATGAGTATTTTAGTCAATAAAAACACCAAGGTTTTATGTCAGGGTTTTACCGGTAAACAGGGTACATTTCACTCCGAACAAGCGCTGGCTTACGGTACAAAAATGGTAGGTGGTGTCACGCCGGGTAAAGGTGGCCAATTGCATCTTGGTTTACCGGTATTTAACACTATGCGCGATGCAGTAAATACTACGGGTGCAAATGCTAGCGTCATTTATGTACCGCCTGCTTTTGCGGCGGATTCAATTCTTGAGGCGAGTGACGCTGGTATTGAATTGATTATCTGCATTACAGAAGGAATACCGGTGCTTGATATGCTTAACGTGAAAGCTGCGTTGCGTGCTAATGGCACTAGATTGATCGGTCCTAACTGCCCAGGTGTGATTACACCGGATGAATGCAAAATCGGTATTATGCCCGGCAGTATCCATCAACGTGGTAAGGTGGGTGTGGTATCACGTTCCGGCACTCTGACTTATGAGGCTGTGCATCAGACTACCGCATTGAATTTGGGTCAAAGTACCTGTGTAGGAATTGGTGGTGACCCAATTAAAGGTTTGAATTTTATTGAATGCCTACAGATGTTTGAGGCAGACCCTGAAACCGAAGCTATTATTATGGTGGGCGAGATCGGTGGATCAGATGAAGAAGCTGCTGCCGAATTCATCAAAAGTCATGTGACTAAACCGGTGGCTGCTTACATAGCGGGTCAGACGGCTCCAGCTGGTAAACGCATGGGGCATGCCGGTGCGATCATTTCTGGCGGTAGCGGCAAAGCTGTTGATAAGATACGTGCTTTAGAAAATGCAGGCGCAGTTGTAGCGAGTTCACCGGCGGGTTTGGGTGAAGCGGTGCTGGCTGCAATCAACAACAAAAAGTAATGATTAAGGAACAATTCCTGAGTGAATCGCATGCATATACTAGTTAAAACTTTCATTGCTGTATTGATGACAGGATTTATTGTCGCTACGCCTCCGGTAGTAGCTGCCGAAGATGTTCCTTATCTACTGACTGTCGCCTCCAAAGGGGATCTCGATACGGTGAACGCGATGCTTGCCAGTGGCGTAAATCCGAATGTGACCGATGCAGATGGCCTGACAGCGCTCATGTATGCAGCGCGTAAAGATCAGGCCGATGTTGTATCTGCGCTGATTAATAAGGGTGCCGACATTAACGTAAGGGACAAGGGTGCATGGACTGCTTTAATGCATGCTGCCAAGAAAAATAACATTGCTACAGCAAAAGTACTGCTGGAAAAAGGTGCCGATTTTAAAGTAAGAGATGGTGCCGGCTGGAGTGCTTTCGGTTTGGCTGCAATCTCTGGCTATTCATCTATGGTAGAACTGTTGATTCAGCACGGTGTTGATGCCAATACAAAAAGTGATGACGGTAAATCTGTATTAATGCACGCTGCCAAGAGTGGTGATCTTGCTACGGTAGACGTGTTACTGGCCTATAAAGCTGATTTGGCAGCTCGCGATATGCTGGGTGTTACTGCGCTGATGATTGCAGCACGTGGCGGGCACGCGGGGGTGGTAGATGCACTGATTAAACGTGGTGCAAAAGTAGACCAGAAGGATTTGTCCAAGTGGACTGCGTTAACTTGGGCTATCAAAAAAAATCAGTTTGAGGTAGCCAAAGTATTGGTAACTGCCGGTGCAAATGTAAACAATCTGGATTCTGAGGGCACGCCATTGTTGCATATGGCGGTAGATAACGGTAATGCTGATATGGTGAAATTGCTGCTTGAAAATAACGCTAAAGTTAAAGTTAAAGACCAGTATGGCTTAACTGCACTGGTCTATGCACTTAAAAATCAGAATGCTGAAATTATCAAATTGATCAAAGGTGCAGGGGGCAGTTATTAACCCCGCTTTTAGCTTATTGTTTATGAGACGAGCTTTTGATCAATGAAAATTGCAATTGCTCAAATTAACTGTATCGTCGGAGACATTGCCGGTAATGTAGAAAAAATTACCCAGCAGGCAGCGCAGGCAAAGTCCCAGGGTGCTACATTAGTCCTGACACCTGAGCTTTCTTTATGCGGCTATCCGCCTGAAGACTTGCTATTGCGTGAAGATTTTCTTGATGCATGCGCTCAGGCTTTATGTGCACTTGCATCAAGGCTTGTGGGTGTTAGCGTGATTGTAGGGCATCCTCATCTGGAAGATGGCGAGTGCTTTAATGCAGCATCAGTGCTTCAGGATGGGGTGGTATTTGCAACTTATCACAAACATGTGCTGCCGAATTATGCCGTTTTTGATGAAAAACGTTATTTCAGCTCTGGCAATGATGCGCTGGTATTTGAGCACAAAGGTGTTAATGTCGGGATGCTGATCTGTGCGGATGTTTGGGAGCCCACTCCTGCTCTCGCCAGTAAAGCGGCTGGTGCAGAGTTGCTGCTTGCTTTGAATGCTTCGCCTTTCCATATGGAAAAACAATCTGCGCGTATAGAAAAGCTGCGCCAGCGCGTAACTGATACCAAGTTGCCGATTGTTTATGCCAACATGGTTGGTGGTCAAGATGAACTGGTGTTTGATGGTGCATCGTTGGTAATGAATGCGCACGGCGATATTACCCATGAATTGCCTGCTTTTGAATCAAGCCTGAGTATTATTGAATTTGATCATGCATTTCCGCTCGCTGGTGCTATTGCGCCAACTTTAACGGTAGAAGCTTCTGTCTACCATGCATTAAAACTGGGACTAGCTGATTACGTTAATAAAAACGGTTTTCCCGGCGTGGTGTTAGGCATGTCAGGAGGCGTTGATTCTGCTTTAACACTAGCAATTGCTGTTGATGCGTTAGGCGCAGATAAAGTGCATGCGATTATGATGCCTTCTGAATTTACTGCCGATATCAGCATTAATGATGCGCGTGAAATGGTAGATACACTAGGTGTAAAGTATAGTGAAATAGCGATTAAAGCATTATTTGATAAATATCTTGAGGCGCTATCTCCACAGTTCGGAGATATGCCGTTCGATGCAACTGAAGAGAACTTGCAGGCACGTATCCGCGGTATGCTCTTAATGGCTGTTTCAAACAAGTTTGGAAGTATTGTTGTTACAACCGGCAATAAAAGTGAAACAGCGGTTGGTTACTGCACCTTGTATGGTGATATGGCAGGCGGGTTCGCTTTGCTTAAAGATGTGCCTAAAACATTGGTATATAAGCTGTGTCATTACCGGAATAGTCTATCAAAGGCTATTCCGCAACGCATTATTACGCGGGCGCCCTCGGCAGAGTTGCGCGCAAATCAGGTAGATCAGGATAGCTTGCCGCCTTATGACATATTGGACGGTATTATTGAGGCTTATGTTGAAGATGATCTCGGTCGTGAAGATATTATTGCGCAGGGATACTCAGTCACGGATGTGAACAGGGTGATTGCCATGATTGATCGTAATGAATATAAGCGGCGTCAGGCGCCGGTAGGGGTGCGCATCACCCATAGAGGTTTTGGCAAAGACAGGCGTTATCCAATCACGGCCAAGCTTTCCAATTTTTGGTAAGTATTATTAAATACATCATAAGTGTTTATAGTAAAAATTTTTAAGCATTTCACTGAAAAACTTAATTAAATAATTTAAATTTAGAATTTGCGGGAGTAGATAGTATGAAAAAAATCGAGGCTATTATTAAACCATTCAAATTGGATGATGTGCGTGAAGCACTGTCAGATATCGGTGTGAATGGATTAACAGTTACAGAAGTTAAAGGATTCGGTCGCCAGAAAGGCCATACCGAGCTTTATCGCGGTGCAGAATATGTCGTTGATTTTCTACCGAAAATAAAACTTGAACTGGTGGTAGCAGACTCCATCGTAGATACAGCAGTAGATGCCATTATCAAGGCCGCACATACCGGTAAGATCGGTGATGGCAAGATTTTTGTGACTACAGTTGATCAGGTGATACGTATTAGGACTGGTGAAACCGGCGAGTCCGCCGTTTAATTTTTGATATAAATTCAACACTCACGTTGTCAACTTCGCCTTGCCGTACTGGGCGTACTGAACTGTCTTCGGAGAACTTCCTAGTGATTGTTGATTTATATCAAAAATAGATTGATTAATGCCGGCTGTTTTAAAAACCATCTTACTGCTTACCGTATCAAATGTTTTCATGACATTTGCTTGGTATGCCCATCTTAAAAACCTGAATAACAAACCCTGGATGATTGCTGCATTGGCAAGTTGGGGTATTGCGCTGTTTGAGTATATGTTTCAGGTGCCTGCGAATCGCATCGGTTTTACGGTGATGTCAGTTGCACAGCTTAAGATTCTGCAGGAAGTGATTACGCTTTCAGTCTTTGTTCCATTTGCCGTGTTTTATATGCAGCAGCCTTTAAAACTGGATTTTCTGTGGGCTGGTCTATGCTTGATGGGTGCTGTCTACTTTATGTTTAGGACGTAAAGTAGACCCGAATTAATAACCTAGCGCTCTTGCGCCTTGATAGAATACAAAGCTCACCACCCACGCCAATCCGAGTGACCATACGATTGATAGCCACATGAATCCATAGCTTTTGGATTCATTTCTAATCGTTGCAATCGTAGACAGGCATGGTGTGTAAATCAGTGTAAACAGCATAAAGCTCATGGCCTGTACCCAGTCAATCTGCGTTGCCATCTGCACCATCAGCGCATCACCCTGCATGCCGTAAATGACAGCCAATGCACCGACGACAATTTCTTTAGCGACAAAACCAAAAATAAGTGCAATGGCAAGTTCACGATTAATGCCGATAGGGTCGAGTATCGGTGCAAAAAATAAACCGATTTGTCCGGCGTAAGTACCAATGCTGGCAGGTGCCACATTGCTTGGGAAGTTGGTTAATAACCAGACTAAAATCACGCCTAGAATAATAAATTTGCTAGCGCGGTTCAAGAAGTGTTTCACTTCCTGCCAGCCACGCAATACGATTTGACGTGGTGTAGGGAAACGGTATGGCGGGAGTTCCAGAATAAATGGCTCTGCATTTTTAT
This sequence comes from Methylotenera sp., assembly GCA_041307905.1. GTDB lineage: Bacteria > Pseudomonadota > Gammaproteobacteria > Burkholderiales > Methylophilaceae > Methylotenera. The sequence continues at coordinate 3,528 of JBFZCQ010000177.1, read as the reverse complement.
ACTGGTTTTGAAACAGCACAGCTGTTAAAAACATGGTCAGAAAGCTCATCAAGTAGAGCGAGAATAATACAAGCGGTGCATGTTTAGCACTGAATAGGGCGGCAATCATAAAGATAAACACCTGTAGACGAGCTGAACAGAGTGACAGGGGGATCACCAGCATGGTCAGCAGTCGCATCGGGCGTGAGCGCATGATGCGTGTACCCATGATGGCTGGTACGTTGCAGCCAAAACCCATCAGCATCATCACAAAGCCGCGGCCATCCAGCCCCATTTTTGCCATCAGTGCATCCATCAGGAACGCAGCGCGTGACAGGTAGCCGCTGTCTTCGACCATCGACATGACCAGGAAGAATAATATGATGATCGGCACAAAAGCTGCTACTGTGGCTATACCGTTATATACACCATCCAGCAGAAGGCCTTTTAACCATGCCGGGCTACTGCTTAATAATGGTTCAAGCAAGCCGGTGCGTATGAGATCTAATACCCATGCAAGTCCATCCTGCAGCGGACCACCTACCGTGAAAATAAATTGAAATAACAGAAACATAGCAGCAAAAAATAAAGGTAACCCTAGCCATTTGTGCAGCAATATTTTGTCAATTTTATCTGTAGTATCGTTGCCTAAAGTGGTCGGGATTTGTACATGTTTTTGTATCAAATCCTCCATCTCGCGTTCAATCTCGCTTTCTTCCTGCAGTAGTAGATTGATGCTTTTAGGGTTGGTTGTGGCTTTTTGCTCGTTCACGATGTTAGCGGCCACTTCCAGCGCTTTAGGCAGGCCTTCCCCGTATTTAGCGCTAATTTGTATTACGGGCAATGCTAATGCGGCTGCAAGATTTTCGGTATCAATCGTGATGCCGGCACGTCTTGCTTCATCCGCCATGTTCAAAACAAGAACGATGGGCGCACCTAGTTTTTTTAGTTGTAACAGTAATGAAAGTTGGCGCTCAATTTGCGTACTGTTGAGCAATACGATGAGCAAGTCGACAGGATTGTTGGTTAAAAAATGTCTGACTACCTGTTCATCTTCAGAAAAGCCATGCAGGTCATAGATCCCCGGTAAATCAATTAACTCTGCAATATGCCCGCCCAGCAGAATTTTGGCGCTCATGAGGTCGACAGTGATGCCAGGCCAGTTTCCTACACGTGCAGATGCGCCGCTAATACGATTGAACAGGGTGGATTTGCCAGTATTGGGCATCCCTAATAGAGCAATGCGCTTCATATTGGCTGACTTTTAGATGGGGTGAATTTGAATGCGTGATGCTTCGTTGCAGCGCAGGATAACATCTGTTGTGCCAAGCCTGACTTGAAGTGGGCCGTTAAAGCTGGCTCGTCGCATAATACTTAATGTTTTGCCTACGCGAAACCCTAATGCCGATAACCTATGAAATAGTGACTCATCAGCTTCGATCGCTGAAATAACAGCTTGCTGACCAGTTTCTAATTGAGATAAAGGTTGCATATTTTAAGCGAATGCCTGTTTTATAAATGATAACAATTCTTATTATCGCATAATTTTTTGATTGTGTATGTGTTACTAATAGACTATTTATAATGCCATGATTTGTTAATAATTTAAGCCCACAGATGAGAATCGGGATTGAATCTGTATAGCATCTCTATTAAAACTGTTGGAGTGCTTCACGGTTTTAAAACAACTCAACCTGTCATATTTTCTTAATAAAAAGGTCTCATAATAAAAAATAAGTTTAAAGTTAGCAAAAATATTTAGATGAAAAATCAGGGTCAGGTTGAGTCGAAGCAAATGCTAGAAGCTGATAAAACCGCAGCTTATGCGGAGTTACTTAAAGAAGTGCAGGCGTTACGAGACGAGCTAGTGATGTCCGAAAATGAGTTTGCTGATTGTCTGCAACAGGTTGATGAACAGCACCGGGCCGGAGCCATGAACCTCGCGCATTATCTTGGCCTTCGGCGTCGTGACGTTCGACCCCTGCAGAAGAGTTTGGCCTCAGTCGGACTTTCCTCATTAGGTTGTGCGGGTTCTGATGTTTTGCCAAACCTGCAAGCGATAATTGCTTTGTTAAATAGTGCACTGCAACTCCCCGTTTTTGACGGCATGACATCTATCAAGGTCCCGGCAGGATCTGTACTATTGCAAAACAATGCAAAAAATCTGCTTGGTAAGTCACCAGCCCAGCGGCAGGTTCGCATTCTAGTGACTCTGCCAGCGGATGCTGCAGACGATTATTCATTAATCAAAGATATGCTGACCAAAGGTATGGATTGTGCTCGCATCAATTGCGCCCACGATAGTCCGTCCGTATGGTTGCGGATTATGGAGAAAGTTAGGAAAGCCAGTCGTGAGACAGGGCGACGCTGTCGCATATTGATGGATCTGGGTGGGCCTAAGTTGCGAACGGGTGAGATAGCAGTAGGCCTCGCAGTACTGAAATTTAAACCAAAACGTGACGTTCTGGGTAACGTTGTCACACCCACGCGGATATGGCTGCACCATGAGGAGGATGCCCTTTCTTGTCCAGCAGTAAATGATGCTTGCCTTCCGGTTCAAGGTGACTGGCTGAAGTCTGCTGCAAAGGGTGATCATATAGAATTTACTGACGCAAGTGGTTCGCGGCGTAAATTGAAATTGGTCGAGCAAGTGGGCGACGGTTTCTGGGCGGAGTCCAGTCAAACCATATATCTTACGACAGGTATAAAGTTGCACTTGATGCGAGAGACAAGCTCTGGACATCAGAGCCAGGCTAGCAAGTTAGGCGTGGTAGGCACTTTGCCGCAATCACAGGAATTGATACGTTTGTATCGCGGCGACAGCTTGATCCTAACTAGTAATCCGATTCCAGGAACGCCTGAACAGTATGATGAAAATGGCCAAGTGTTGCGAGCGGCCAGTATTTCTTGTTCCTTGCCAGAAGTTTTTTCAATGGCCAAACCTGGTGAGCGGATCCTGTTTGACGATGGCCGCATTGGCGGCGTTATTCGTAAGGTAAATGCCGATAGGCTTCTGGTCGAAATCACTCAGGCAGGGGATGGTGGAGAAAAGCTACTGTCAGATAAAGGTATTAATCTGCCAGATAGCCAACTTGATCTGTGTGGTTTAACGTCTCAGGATATCGAAAATTTGGAATTCGTTGTGCAACACGCAGATATGGTTGGTTTTTCATTTGCCCATCATGCAACAGATATTGAATTGTTACAGCAACACCTGAAGCGTCTAAATGCAGATCACTTGGGTATTGTACTGAAAGTTGAAACTCGTGCAGCATTTGAGAACTTGCCCTATTTGCTATTTTCTTTACTGCGCTCACCCAATGTCGGTGTCATGATTGCACGTGGCGATCTTGCAGTAGAGTGTGGTTATGAAAGGCTGGCCGAATTACAGGAAGAAATTATGTGGTTGGCTGAAGCGGCGCATCTGCCGTTAATATGGGCAACGCAAGTATTAGAAGGACTCGCAAAAACTGGCAAACCGAGCCGAGCCGAGATCACTGACGCTGCCATGGGAGAGCGAGCAGAGTGTGTCATGCTGAATAAAGGACC
>JBFZCQ010000176.1:0-7555 GCA_041307905.1 Methylotenera sp. | reverse complement strand
CAAATGTAACAATCAAAAAAAGCTATCCGCTGCTAGCTCAGATATTATGGATGCTTTTATCAGCTGGCATACTGGCACTTAGCGGCTGTGCAGCAAACAAACACCTCAATGATGACACCATGACAATTGCTACAGACAGTAGCGCATTGGCTGACGATGATAAAGAGTCTGTGTTAAAGCCAGAGTTCATTTATAGATATCTGGTTGGTGAAATTGCCGGTCAACGTGGAGATATCGGTACATCTGGTGCAATATTTTACGACTTGGCACGAACAGAAAGAGATGCACGACTGGCGGAGCGTGCAGCAAAAATAGCTGCTTACGGCAACATCACCAACCTTGCAGTGCCGGCAATTCAGCTTTGGGCTGAACTTGACCCTGCTTCTACAGAGGCACAGCAGGCCATGACTGAAATGCTGATTGCAACCGGCAAGCTTGACGAAACAAGACCTTATTTATCAAAACTACTGTCAAAAGAAGAAACTCGGGCCAGCGGGTTTTTATATCTGAACACGCTTTTGAACAGAAGCCCCGACAAAGCGGCAGTACTTGAGCTCATACAGTTTCTGGCACAGCCTTACCCGGATTCCGCTGAAGCACAGTTTGCTGTTGCACAGGCAGCATGGATAGCAAATAAAGATGACACTGCATTAGCCGCCATCAATAAAGCTGGAACACTGCACGCTGGCTGGGACGTTGCTGCGCTGCTTAAAGGGCAGATTCTGTATCGAAAATCGCCGCAGGCTGCGATTGACTACTATTACGATTTTTTAAAGTCACATCCTAAATCTAATGAAGTCCGCATCAATCTGGCCAAGCTATTAGTCAACCAGAAACAATTTGAAGCAGCTAAGAAAGAATATCCAATAATTATTGAGCATTCAAAAAGCAACTCGCCAAAAAATACTGCTGATGTTACAGCAGTCATAGGGCTGCTTTCTTACCAGTCAGCAGATTATATTTCGGCACAAAACTATTTTCAGCAAGCATTAGCGATGGATTTTAAAGATGCTGACCAGCTTTATATATATATGGGGCAAACTTCAGAAAAACTGAATCAGAACGAGGCAGCAGCTGACTGGTACAAAAAAATTGCGCTAGGTCCACGTTATCTGGAGGCACAGCTCAGTCTTGCCAATCTCGTTGCACGCACGCAATCAGCAGATAAAGCGATTGATATATTAGACGAGCTGGCCGACCTCAATATCGAACAGCAAATCATCGTTATTCAAACACAAGCTTCTATTTTAGTCAGAGCCAAACGCGATCAGGAAGCATTTGACTTGCTTGAAAAAGCCGTTAAAAACCTGCCTAATACACCGGAGTTAGTTTACGACTACGCACTGGCAGCAGAGCGTCTGAAGAAATTTGACCTTATGGAATCAGAATTACGCAGGACTATTGCTGAAAAACCTGATTTTGCAGCGGCTTACAATGCGCTGGGTTATTCATTCGCAGACCGCAACATCAAGCTGAACGAGGCAATCAAGCTGATTGAAAAAGCGCTGGAAATCTCACCCAATGATCACTATATGCTGGATAGCCTTGGTTGGGCACACTTCAGAAAAGGTAACCTGGATAAAGCCATTCAATACCTGCAGGAAGCGTATGCGATCAACCCGGACCCTGAAATTGCCGCTCACCTAGGTGAAGTACTGTGGCATAAAGGCCAGCACGAACAGGCTAAAAAAATATGGAACGACGCCTTAAGGGATCATCCGGATAATGAAGTTTTGATTATGACTGCCAATAAATTCAAGTCCTGATTTTAAAGACGAGAGATTAAAGATAGACTCTGTGATTACATTTATCAGGCTGCCGCAACGCATTTCACAGACTATGCCGGAAATCCGTGCGCTATTTTTACTTGCTCTGATATCAGCATTTGCAGGGTGCGTCAGTGTACCCGCAACCGAAACTGAACCAAGCACTAGCGCACAAAAAATGAGAGCGCAGCATTTGGAGCAACTTGCTGCTATCCAGCAATTCTCAATGCAGGGCAGGATTGGCGTGCAAACTAACGGCAAAGGATTTTCCGGCAGTCTGCAGTGGCAGCACAATACCGCTGAAGATGACATCAATCTATACTCACCGCTCGGCAGTCAGGTAGCCAGCATCAAAAAAACCCCGGATCAAGTTGTACTCAAAGACTCAAGTGGAAAGAGTTTTTCGGCAACAGATGCTGAAACACTCACTGAGGAAACATTGGGCTGGAAACTTCCACTGACAGGCCTTGCCGACTGGGCTATCGGACGTCCGACAAAGAGTCCGATTCAAAACAGCACCTGGAACGAGCAAGGGCTGATCACCAATCTGGATCAAGATGGCTGGAAGATAGAATACGACAACTACGAACAGCAGGGCGCATATATGCTGCCAGGTAAAATTTTTCTCAAAAGCGATCAATTGAATTTAAAGCTACTTGTAGAAAAATGGAGTAACCTCGAGCAATAAAACATCCTCAATCAATACCGCATTGATCAATATCGTTTTAAAATAAGCACAACTCTAAAAACAATCAAATCCAGACCGCACAACATCACTCATGCAAGATTTTCAATCGTTTTTAGCTCCGGCAAAAATCAACCTGTTTTTGCACATCGTAGGCCAGCGTGCCGATGGCTACCACCTGCTGCAAACAGTGTTTCGCCTGCTCGATTTTTACGATACGATTTATTTAAAACCAACTAATAATAAACAAATCAAACGCGCTAACGACATACCCGGAGTGCCTGAGAATAATGACTTGTGCATTCGCGCCGCCAGATTATTGCAGCAGCATACCGGTTGCACACAAGGCGTAGAAATACTGGTGAAAAAAAACATCCCGATGGGTGGCGGCCTGGGCGGCGGCAGTTCTGATGCAGCTACAGTATTGCTAGCTTTGAATCGCCTGTGGCAACTAAACTTGAATCGCAAAGAATTATTAGATTTAGGACTTAAGTTAGGTGCAGACGTACCCTTTTTTATTTACGGAACAAATGCCTGGGCAGAAGGCATCGGCGAGCAATTGCAGCCTATTGATTTGCATGATGCTTATTACGTTGTACTGACTCCCGATGTTCATGTATCAACTGCAGAAATTTTTGCGAATAAGCAATTGACAAAGGACTCGAATCCCCAGATAATGTCGACCTTTTCGAGGGTAGCAAAATTAAGCGCTACTGATTCAGATGGTGGAAACATCAAATCTGAATTCACAAACAGCCTGGAAAAAGTAGTTTGTAGTCTTTATCCTAAAGTTTCTGATTGTCTAAGCTGGCTTAAACAATACGGTGATGCTAGAATGAGCGGCTCTGGTGCTTCAGTATTTTTAGAAGTTGCCAACGAAGAGATTGCCAACAAAATATTTAGCGCAAAACCTGAATCTGTTCGTGGTTTTGTTGCAAAAGGGTTAAATCAGCACCCATTGATTGGACTTTTAGTTTAATTGTAAGGCTGATTAAATATTGGGGAATCGCCAAGCTGGTTAAGGCACCGGATTTTGATTCCGGCATGCGAAGGTTCGAATCCTTCTTCCCCAGCCAGAATTTTTAGAAGCGTGTAGATTTTTTGATTTACACGCTTTTATTTTTTAGTCCGCTTTTTTTAGTTTCTGCTGGCACACATAGCAGGCCGGCACGATAGGAAATCAAATGGTGTCTAACGGCAACATGATGGTCTTTACAGGCAACGCAAACCCTGTGCTCGCACAAGAAGTTGCTACTCACTTGGGTATTGAACTTGGTCGCGCCGATGTTGGCAGATTCAGCGATGGCGAAATCATGGTCGAACTGCTTGAAAACGTGCGTGGCCGTGACGTTTTTGTTCTGCAATCTACCAGTCACCCTACCAATGACAGCCTGATGGAAGTCATGGTTATGGTTGACGCGCTACGCCGTTCATCTGCCGGTCGTATCACCGCTGCTATCCCATACCTTGGTTACTCACGTCAGGATCGCCGTCCACGTTCAGCACGCGTAGCAATTACTGCAAAAGTGGTTGCCAATATGCTGACAGGCGTTGGTGTTAATCGCGTACTGACTATGGATTTGCACTCAGATCAAATTCAGGGCTTTTTTGATATTCCTGTAGATAATATTTACGCTACACCAATTTTATTAGACGACTTGCTGAAACAGAACCATGAAAACCTGGTGGTTGTTTCACCTGATGTTGGTGGCGTAGTGCGTGCCCGTGCCGCTGCAAAACAATTAGGTTCAGACTTGGCAATTATCGATAAACGCCGTCCAAAACCAAACGTAGCAAAAGTAATGAATATTATCGGTGATGTTGCCGGTCGTACCTGCGTCATTATGGATGACATGGTCGACACCGCTAACACGCTATGTGAAGCGGCGGCTGCGCTTAAAAAGAACGGCGCAATCAAAGTAGTTGCCTATGCCACGCACCCGGTATTATCAGGTGGTGCAGCAGAACGTATTATGAACTCAGAGCTGGACGAATTGGTTGTAACCAACACGATTCAACTCAATGCTGAAACTGCTAATTGCAAAAAAATTCGCCAATTAAGCGCAGCAGAGTTGTTGGCAGAAACGATCCGTAGAATCAGCTGTGAGGACTCAGTTTCTTCATTGTTCATGGATTGATCATATTATCAAAATATAAAAGTTTTCTCTGCTTTCTGGTCGCGGAAAGCAGTTTTTGTGTAGTAAGGCCCTCGAAAGCCTAGTAGTAAATTTAGGAGTAGTAAAATGACTATCGAAATCAATGCAGTAAAACGTGACGTTAAAGGTACGGGTGCGAGCCGCCGTCTACGTCGTGCTGGTTCAGTACCAGGTGTAGTATATGGTGGTGGCAAAGAAGCTGTAACACTGGAAATTAACGGTAAAGAATTGTTCCTGCAATTCCGTCACGAAGCTTTCCACGCTTCAGTATTAAGCCTGAACGTTGAAGGTAAAAAAGAAAACGTATTATTACGTGACTTCCAAATGCACCCAGTGCGTAACACGATTCAACACATCGACTTTCAACGCGTAAGCGCAACTGAAAAAATCCACGTTAAAGTGCCTTTCCACTTTATAAATGCTGATGTAGCACCTGGCGTTAAAGTTGGCGGCGGTATCGTTGCTCACGTTCAGACTGAAGCTGACGTTAGCTGCCTGGCAAAAGACTTGCCAGAGTTCATCGAAATTGACGTTGCTAAACTGGAAATGGGTCAGTCAATCCACTTGTCACAAATCAAATTGCCAAAAGGCGTTGAGTTTGTACAATTGGCGCACGGTGATGACGCAGCTGTTGCATCTATCGCTAAAACACGCGGTGGTGTTTCAGAGGCAGCTGCAGAAGAAACTCCAGCAGCTTAAGTTTAGTAGCTTTTTTAGCTATATGACATATGACGCGCGCTTTATCTATTAAAGTGCGCGTTTTTTATTTGTACGATTAGCAAACAAAGTAATTAAATAAGACAATGAGTGGAATCAAATTATTAGTAGGTTTAGGCAACCCTGGCGACAAATATGAAGCCACGCGCCATAACGCCGGATTCTGGTGGATAGACCAGCTTGCGGCCACAAGCAACAGTAAACTGGCGCTGGATGCCAAGTTCTTCGGTATTGCCGGAAAATTGGCACCAACATCAGACGTATGGCTACTAAAACCAACTACTTATATGAACGCAAGCGGCAAAGCCGTGGCGGCACTTGCTAACTATTACAAAATCACTCCAGCACAAATACTCGTCATTCATGATGAACTGGATTTAAACCCAGGAACGGTAAAGCTTAAAAAAGGCGGCGGGCATGGCGGGCATAATGGCCTGAAAGATATCGCCGCAGCACTGGGCACCCAGGATTTCTGGCGCTTGCGCCTTGGCATTGGCCACCCAGGCGACAGAAATGAAGTTGTGAATTTTGTATTAAAGACCGCGTCAAAAGACGAACAAACTGCTATCAACCAATGTATGGATGATAGTCTGAAAGTTGTGCCACAACTGTTAAATGGTGACTTTGAAGGCGCAATGTTAAAATTGCATACCAAGAAACAGCAATAAACGAATAACAACACTCTTTTTTCCGCCTGTATTTTTGTTGAGTACAAGGCGGCAAGGATGAAGTGCCGAAGACAGTACATTAGTGCGGCTAGGCAATCAAGACGCAGACAACGCAGTAATCGACGAAAAGACAGACTGGAAAAAATATGAAATGTGGAATTGTGGGCTTACCTAACGTAGGCAAATCTACCCTATTTAATGCCATTACCAAGGCAGGTATTGCTGCAGAGAATTACCCGTTCTGCACCATTGAGCCTAACGTTGGCATTGTAGAGGTGCCAGACACCCGCATGCAACCGCTAATTGACATCGTCAAGCCGCAACGCGTACAACCTGCAATTGTGGAGTTTGTAGACATCGCTGGCCTCGTAGCTGGCGCATCAAAAGGTGAAGGCTTAGGCAACAAGTTTCTGGCCAATATCCGCGAAACAGATGCAATTGCCCACGTTGTACGCTGCTTTGAAGATAGCAATGTGATTCACGTCGCCAATAAAATCGACCCGCTCTCAGATATTGAAGTGATCAACACAGAATTAGCTTTGGCAGACATGGAAACCGTAGAAAAAACCATGCAGCGTGAAGGAAAAAGGCGAAAAGTGGCGATAAAGATGCTATTGCCCTTATGGCAGTATTAGATAAAGTATTACCCGCCTTGAATGAAGCTAAAGCCGTGCGCACACTAGGTTTAGATGCTGATGAGCTACAATTACTTAAACCGTTGTGCCTGATTACAGTTAAACCTGTGATGTACCTCGCCAACGTTGATGAAAAAGGTTTTGAAAATAACCCGCATCTGGACAAAGTCGTTGCGCTCGGCAAGGCAGAACATGCACCGGTAGTATGTATCTGCGCCAAAATCGAAGGCGAGATTTCTGAACTGGATGATGAAGACAAGCTGTTATTCTTGAGCGAACTCGGTCAGGAAGAACCAGGCCTGAACCGCGTGATCCGCGCAGCTTATGACCTGCTTGGCTTACAAACCTACTTTACTGCTGGTGTGCAGGAAGTGCGTGCCTGGACAGTGAAAAAAGGCTCAACAGCCCCACAGGCAGCCGGCGTAATCCACACTGATTTTGAACGTGGCTTTATCCGTGCTGAAGTCATCGCCTATGATGAATACGTAAAAAACAAAGGCGAACAAGGCTCTAAAGAAGCAGGCAAAATGCGTTTGGAAGGTAAAGAATATATTGTGCAGGATGGCGATGTAATGCACTTTAGATTTAATGTTTAAGCTTCACGAGATTTAATGTGCAGCCTCACACGCATCAACGTGTAACTTTTGAAAGTATTTACAAAAATATCGAAACTATTTTTGACAATTCTTCACTAAAACACTAAAATTGCGGCCTTGCTGAAACACAGGCAAACAAGTTTACAAGGTGATGTAGCTCAGCTGGTTAGAGCACAGGATTCATAATCCTGGGGTCGAGGGTTCAAGTCCCTCTTTCACCACCAATAAAGACGCCCCTTTCGAGAGATTGGGGCGTTTTCTTTTTGGGCACAGTGCCCACTACGTGCCCATCTTGTGCCCATCATTTTTTAATCGTATTGGAATAAATCTTA
>JBFZCQ010000175.1:0-5172 GCA_041307905.1 Methylotenera sp. | reverse complement strand
GGAAATCCATCTTGACCGTCGCATGGCTGAAAAACGCCTCTATCCGGCTATCAATGTGAACAAGTCCGGCACCCGCCGCGAAGAACTGTTGATAGAAAAAGATGTTCTGCAGAAAATCTGGGTACTGCGCAAGTTGCTCTATCCAATGGACGATCTCGACGCAATGGAGTTTTTGCTGGACAAGATCAAGTCGACCAAAAACAATGCGGACTTTTTCGACAGCATGCGCAGAGGTTAATTTTCGTTAATAATTACCTTGCATAGCTTGAGCAATCTAAATATAATGCTGAGTTACCGCAAAAATGCGCAATATAATTTTGCCGTATCATTCGGCAATCAATACTGAGGCTATATATTATGAAAGATGGAATTCATCCAGCATACCGCGAAGTCGTGTTTCAAGACATCGGCGCGGACTTTAGTTTTTTAACTCGCTCTACTATCGCCGCTCGCGACACTATCAAATGGACTGACGGTAAAGAGTATCCACTGGTTAAAATTGAGGTATCATCAAAATCACACCCGTTCTACACTGGTAAACAAATGATTCTTGACACCGCCGGTCGCGTTGATAAATTCCGCAAGAAATACGGTATGTAATGATTATTTGCGAGATTTCTTGCATATAATCATTAATCAAAAAGGCAGCTTGGGCTGCCTTTTTGCTTTAATGTTTCAGTTCCTTAATGTTACTTTCGCCTTTAAAACAGGTTAGACTGTAACTGTCGATCTACAATAAAACTAATTCGCTACCATTATGCGCTTTCAAATTGATCACGACTGGCAAGGCAACATGTCCACACCGCGCGCGCGCATAGGTGAAAATGCCAAAACACAGCTTTTGCTTGTGCTGTGTGCAATCTGGATATTATTCGGTTTAATCGGCCATGCGCCATGGAAGCCGCTTGAAAGTACCAGCATTACTATCGTAAAAGGCATTATTGAAGGCGGCAGCCTAATTGCCCCGCTAGCTGCTGGGGAATCAACATTAGACACACCTCCGCTCTACTATCTGACAGCAGCAGTCAGCGCACAATTATTCAGCCCATTTTTAAGCATGCATGACGGTGCAAGGCTCATCAACGCCATCTGGGTCACGATTATTCTACTCATGGTCGGCATGACCGGTCGTGAACTATGGATGCGCGGTGTAGGACGCCACGCTACGTTCATCATGGTCGGCACCATTGGCCTAGTAATGAATGCACATAGCCTGAATACTGAAATCGCAGGCATGGCAAGTGCTGCAAGTGGCTTCTATGCGCTCGCACTTTCCAAACGTCGGCCCTGGCGTGCCAGCGGACTTCTAGGTATTGCCTTAGGTGTTGGGTTGTTAACAGACGGCTTAGTGATACCGATTATTTTACTAAGTTCATCCCTGTTGCTTATGCTACTTTTCAAACCCTGGCGCACCGCCAGCTTTGCCAAAGTTCTAATCACTTCAATTATCATTGCCACCCCGATAGCAGGCAGTTGGCTTACCATGCTCTACATTCAGCATCCAACCATATTCAGCCAATGGTTGAATGCCAGCTTAAATGCATTTAAGCTGCACAACCATTTCTACTTTCTGCGTATCCTGCTCTGGTATGCATGGCCTGCATTACCACTGGCAATATGGGGGCTATGGCGTAATCGCGACAAGCTGTTTTCCAAGCCTAAACTCCAGCTTATTATCATCTTTTTTGCATGTAGCCTTTTTTTTCTGGGATTTAGTGCGCCATCGAAAGATATCTATGCCATGCCACTACTATTACCGTTAGTGGCACTCGGTGCCGGAAGCGTTGAATATTTGAAGCGCGGGGCGGCTTCTGCCTTGAACTGGTTTGGCATCACACTGTTTGGAATAATTGGTTTCTTAATCTGGTTAGGCTGGATAGCGATGGCAACAGGCCACCCAGCCAAAATCAAAGAGCGCATGCTATTCTTATCTGGCGCCACGAGTGCAGAAATACAGTGGATCATGCTGATACCAGCAATATTGGTAACGGCAATCTGGCTATTTACCTGCATACGAGCAAAGCAAGGTAATCGCTCAACAGTTACAAACTGGGCCGTAGGCATGACATTTGGCTGGAGCTTGCTCATGTCATTATGGCTGCCTTGGATCGACTCTGCTAAAAGCTATAAACCGGTATTTATAGGCATACATAAGCTATTACCAGTCAATACAAGTTGCATGAACAGCCTTGGCGTTGGACAATCACAACGCATGCTGTTTAGTTACTACACCAGCATTAACTTAAAGTCTGTTGAAACTACTGAATTGCTTGATTGCAATTTTTATTTGATTCAGGATGAGCGAGGCGTGGCTAAAATGCAACCAAGTGATGACTGGAAACTGATCTGGCAAGGCAAACGTGCGGCTGATCGCAAAGAAAGCTTCAGGTTATTTCAACGTAAATAGTTACATGAACCTTTACTTGTTGAACAGTTAGAGAGGTTCTCAACACCATTTTAACTAATTTAACTAAGCTTAAATCTGCAGATAAGCTTTAATCGCAGCCTGCACTTGCTGATGTAGACCCTGGCCACCTTGCTCATTGACATACTCTGCAATCTGCTTACGCATAGGCAGTGCCCAGAACTTATTGAGGTGTCCTGCAATGTCTTGCTGGGCATGGCTCTGATCTGGATAGGATTCATAAAAATCACCAATCTGATTAGCCATTGAAATTAAGCGCTGAATATCCATATTTGCAGTTTCTATCTAAAAAGTTCTTAATATTTATTGATTCACGTTATTGATTCAAAAGTCTTTCATTATGGCTGTACACGACAAATCGGTTTTGCCTAGCAAATCCAACCAGCGTCAGACCGCACTGCTCTGCCACTCGCACAGCTAAACCGGTAGGCGCAGAAACTGCCACCAACATTGCTACACCGGCTGTTGCAGTTTTTTGTACCATCTCAAAACTTGCACGGCTAGTGGTAATGATAAAACCATCAAGCCGCTGCACTTGCTGCGAGCGCATTTTATGTAATGCCCCTATCAGTTTATCCATGGCGTTATGCCTGCCGACATCTTCACGCACGATGCCGAGTGTTCCATCCACTAATACAAAAGCACTGGCATGTGTGGCGCCGGTTTCTTTCTGCATCAACTGCTGCGCCTGAATTGCAATCAAACCACGCTTGATACTCATCGCGCTAAACATCAGGTCAGATTGCAGCAGTTGCGGATAACGCATTGCCTGACTTAAACTTTCAGCACCACATAAACCGCAGCCGGTTTTACCCGCCAAAGTCCGGCGCCGGTCTTTCAACTGCATAAAACGCTCACTGGCAATTTCACAATGCAACTCTATTCCATTAGCCTGAACGCGAACTTCGACTGCATAAAGTTCACCCGCTGTTTGCACGATGCCTTCTGATAATGAAAAACCTAGTGCAAAGTCTTCCAGATCCTGCGCTGTAGCCAGCATCACGGCATGCGAAACACCGTTGTAAATCAATGCAACCGGGGTTTCTTCTGCCAGACAATCCTGCGCTTTCACTTGCTGACCATCCTGCCATTGCGTCACCTCATATGCGCTCAATGGCCTATCTGTCAGCAGCGGCGATTCAAGTATTTTAGGCAACTTAACGCTTTACTGACTCAAATGGCTTCTGCTTTTTTACCGGCAAAGGCGATTTGCGCTTCACTGAAGGTCTTGTAATGCTTTTGCCAATCGGACAATTGGCTCACACGTGACACCTGAACTGCAGTAACTTTATATTCCGGACAATTAGTGGCCCAGTCTGAGTTATCGGTTGTAATCACGTTGGCACCGGATTCCGGATGGTGGAATGTTGTATACACCACCCCTACCTGCACACGCTCGGTAATTTTAGCACGCAGTACAGTTTCACCGGCGCGACTGGCAATACCGACCCAATCACCTTCTTTAATACCGCGATCTTCAGCATCATGCGGATGAATTTCCAGAATATCTTCAGGATGCCATGCAGTATTCTGTGTGCGACGTGTTTGCGCACCCACGTTGTATTGCGACAGAATGCGGCCGGTCGTTAATATCAGCGGAAACTTAGCATTCACTTTCTCGGTAGTCGGTACATACTGTGTAATAAAGAACTTGCCTTTACCACGCACGAACTCATCAATATGCATAATCGGTGTTCCGTTTGGATGCTCCTCATTACATGGCCATTGAATACTGCCCAATTCATCCAGTTTTTTGAAACTTACGCCGTGGAAGGTAGGCGTTAACAACGCTATTTCATCCATAATTTCAGACGCATGTTTATAACCCATCGGATAACCCAAGGCTTCTGATAATTTAGCGGTTACTTCCCAGTCTTCATAGCCATTCTTAGGTTTCATGACGCGGCGTACCGGTGAAATCCTTCGCTCAGCATTGGTGAACGTTCCGCTTTTCTCCAAGAATGACGCGCCTGGGAAGAACACATGTGCAAACATTGCAGTTTCATTCAGGAACAGATCCTGCACGATTACGCACTCCATATTCTCCAAGGCATGAGTCACGTGCTGGGTGTTCGGATCTGACTGCACAATATCTTCACCCACACAATACAAGCCCTTAAAGCTACCCTCAATGGCCTCATCTAGCATATTCGGAATGCGTAAACCAGGCTCGCTGCTTAAAGGTCGATTCCACGCTGTTTCGAACAATGCACGTGTTGCATAGTCAGCAACATGTCGGTAGCCCGGAAACTCGTGTGGCATGGAGCCCATATCGCAGGAACCCTGTACATTGTTCTGACCGCGCAATGGGTTAACACCCACGCCTTCACGACCGATGTTGGCAGTTGCCATTGCCAGATTAGCAATACCCATCACGGTAGTTGAGCCCTGGCTATGCTCAGTAACGCCCAAACCATAATAGATTGCCGCATTTCCGCCAGTTGCATAAAGACGGGCCGCAGCTCGGATATCTTCGGCTTTTACGCCAATCTCCTCTGACAAGGCTTCAGGTGAGTTTTCCGGCTTAGCCACAAAATCTTGCCATGCCACAAATGAATCCCACTCGCAGCGCGCTTTAACAAAGTCTTCCTGCACTAGGCCTTCAGTAACGATCACGTGAGCAAGCGCAGAAACTAAAGCGACGTTAGTTCCCGGACGCAATTTAAGGTGGTGATGAGCACGGATATGCGGAGAATTAGCAACCAGATCGATTTCGCGCGGGTCGGCGATGATTAATTTGGCACCAT
>JBFZCQ010000174.1:0-3970 GCA_041307905.1 Methylotenera sp. | reverse complement strand
AGGCGCGTGCGATTCTGGAAGATGTGCAGGTTTCTGCATTTAAGCTGGGTTTGCTGGGCTCGGTTGAAAATATTGCAGTGATTGCTGAGATCATGGCCGATTATCCGGATGTGCCGCTACTGATAGATCCGATACTGACCTCCGGCCGCGGTGATGAATTCACCAATGATGAAATGATGAGTGCGATGACCGAGTTGCTGTTTCCCCAGGCGACGCTGATTACGCCTAATAGTCTTGAAGCGCGCAGGTTTGCCTATGCGGATGAGACCGATGAGGTGGCACTGACTTCACTGGATGAAGTGGCTGCTCGATTGCTGTCTATGGGTAGCGAATACGTGCTTATTACCGGAACGCATGAGCGTACACAGGAAGTGACGAATACGCTGTATGGTAACGATAAGCTGATCAAGGCTTATAAGTGGGAGCGTTTGCCCGGCAGTTATCATGGTTCCGGCTGTACGCTTACCAGTGCAATTGCTGCGTGTATGGCGCATGGCTTGAGTATTGAGGACGCGGTTCTGGAAGCGCAGGAATATACATGGCAGACCCTTAAAAATGGTTTCAGGCCTGGCATGGGTCAATACATTCCTGACCGTATGTTCTGGGCGCGTGATGAGGAAGATCCTGTCATTAACCCCGGAGATGGCAGCGTAAAAGCGCATTAAGCAATTCTGTATGACCAAGTCGTCACATATGATCAGGGGCTTATACGCCGTTACTCCGGATGAGCCGAATACCGATGTGCTGCTATGCAAAGTCGAGGCGGCACTGCGTGGCGGTATTAGTGTTCTGCAGTATCGTAACAAACGTGCAGGTCACAAGCTGCAAACGCAGCAGGCACGCGCCATTTTGCCGCTATGCAGGCAATATCAGGTACCATTTATTATTAATGATTCAATTAAGCTTTGCCTTACATTGGATGCAGACGGCGTACATTTAGGTGCAGATGACGGCAATTTGGCCGAAGCACGTGCCAGATTGGGTGTCGGTAAGATTCTTGGCGCGTCTTGCTACAACCGGCTGGATCTGGCTGTAGCCGCAGCAGAGGCCGGTGCAGATTATGCTGCATTCGGTGCTTGTTTTGCCTCTGGCACTAAACCCAATGCAGTTGTTGCGCCTTTAGCTTTATTCACCAAGGCGCAACAGTTAATAAACATTCCTCTGGTAGCAATCGGTGGTATTACTTTAGAAAACTCTGCGCAGGTAATAGAAGGCGGTGCAGATGCAATCGCCGTGGTTGGTGCTATATTTAACGCAGAAAGTGGGCTGGCGATTGAAGAATCTGTGCGAAGATTTTCGCAACTTTTTTCAAATGTAAACAAGAGTTAAGTTGCTTGTTAGGCCTTAAGTTGGCATATTAACGTTTGTGACATTATAAGAATATATTTTAAGGGGAATTAAGTGGCTAAAGAACTTTACAATAATGGAGGCCATGTCTGTATTGTATTTAATGACCTGGCAGATAAATCCTCCTCAGAAGCCGTGCAGTCAAATCAGTTTCTGATTGTAACCGATGGGCACGGCGCCTTGATTGACCCGGGTGGTAACATGACCTACAGTGCCTTGATGGTGGGCATGGGTAAATATTTTAATTTTCGTAAACTGGAATACATCCTCGCGTCACATCAGGATCCGGATATTGTGGCGTCTATCAATAAATGGTTGATAGGCACTGAGTGCAAGGTAATGGCGCCGGCGATCTGGGAGCGTTTTTTACCACACTTCTGCGGTGTAGGTAACACCGAGAATCGTATTATCGGTATTCCGGATCAGGGTATGGATATTCAGCTTGGCAATACTATTATTAAGGCATTGCCAGCGCACTTCCTCCACTCTGAAGGTAATTTCCAGTTCTATGACGTGACCAGTAAAATCCTGTTTTCAGGAGACTTGGGTGCATCATTAGTGCCGGCAGATCTGGCCGTTGAGCCGGTAACTGATTTTAATGCGCACTTGCCAGCCATGCTCGGCTTCCATAAGCGATACATGACTTCTAACAAAGCTTGTCGCTTCTGGGCAAATATGGTGCGTACGCTGGATATTGAATCTATCGTACCTCAGCATGGCCGTCCATTTGTCGGTAAGGCAATGGTGAATCAGTTTATCTCATGGATAGAAAACTTAGAGTGCGGCATCGATTTGATGACGCAAGACAATTACAAGGTACCTTAAACAGAGAACTAAAAGTATATGACATCAGCTAATCAGCAGCAGTTATTTGATCAATCCCAGCAACTTATCCCAGGCGGTGTGAACTCGCCGGTACGTGCTTTCCGCAGCGTTGGTGGTACGCCGGTTTTTTTCAAAAAAGGCTTGGGCTCCAAGCTGTGGGACGTAGATGGTAAGGAGTACATTGATTATATTAACTCATGGGGGCCGATGATTCTTGGTCATGCGCACCCGGAAGTGATCAAAGCAGTGCAGGAGGTTGCAGCGAATAGCCTGTCATTCGGTGCGCCTACCGGTCTGGAGCTGGAGATTGCGCAGCTGATTAACAAGCTGGTGCCTAGTATGGAGCAGGTGCGTCTGGTGAGCAGTGGTACCGAGGCGACCATGAGTGCGATTCGTGTTGCGCGCGGTTTTACTAAACGTAGCAAGATAGTTAAGTTTGAAGGCTGTTACCACGGCCATTCAGATGCATTGCTGGTGAAAGCTGGTTCTGGACTACTGACATTTGGTGAGCCTGATTCTGCAGGTGTTCCGGCAGAAGTCGCTGCGCACACGCTGACGCTGGAGTATAACAATACGCAGCAGCTGCAGGAGTTGTTTGGCAAAATCGGTAATGAAATTGCCTGTGTGATTATTGAGCCGGTAGTTGGCAATATGAATCTGGTGGTACCGCACATGGAGTTTTTACAAACGCTGCGTAAATTATGTACTCAACATGGCACCGTTCTGATATTTGATGAGGTGATGACCGGTTTCCGTGTGCATCTGGGCGGTGCTCAGGCGTTGTACAACATCAAACCAGACCTGACAACACTGGGTAAAGTGATTGGCGGCGGTTTGCCGGTAGGTGCATTTGGCGGCCGCAAGGATATTATGCAGTGTCTGGCGCCGGTGGGTGCGGTATATCAGGCGGGTACGCTTTCCGGCAATCCGGTTGCAGTGACGGCAGGGTTGACGACATTGAAACTGATTCAGGCGCCTGACTTTCATGCAAAACTCGCGGATCAGACTAAAAAGCTTGTCGATGGTTTGGTTGCTGCAGCGAAAGAGGCTGGTGTGGTGTTCAGCGCGCAAAGCGTGGGTGGCATGTTTGGTCTTTATTTCAGCGAGAAGTGTCCAGTCAGCTTTGCTGAAGTCATGCAGTCTAATAAAGAAAATTTTAATAAATTTTTCCACAGTATGCTGGATGCGGGTATCTATCTTGCGCCATCTGCTTTCGAGGCTGGTTTTGTGTCAGCAGCGCATACAGATGAAGATATTGCATTCACGATTGAAGCGGCAAAAAAAGCTTTTGCCACGCTAGCGCTGCAATAGTCTCACACTGGTACTTCAGTGTTGATGTTAATTTCATTAAAGCTTTTTTATTAAATAATCTTTATCTTTAAGGTCTATCTTATTGAACTCATAGACATTTAGCGGTAAACTTGAAGGTTCCGCTAAATGTTTTGTGATTAGATAATATGGCATCAGATTTAAGTAACTCAATTGGTTTTGAAAATACACCTGCTATGCACAATGGCAACGGGTCCATTAGCCCAGAATCAAACTATTCTGGCCAGCCGGTCAAGCAGGGTTTATATACTCCATCAAACGAGCGTGACGCTTGTGGCGTTGGCTTTGTAGCGCATATCAAGGGTAATAAAACGCACGATATCGTGCAAAAGGGATTGGAATTACTGACCAATCTGACCCATCGCGGTGCCACTGGTTATGATCCGAAGTTGGGTGACGGTGCCGGTCTGCTCATGCAGATCCCTGATGCCTTCATGCGCGAAGAAGCAGCCAAGCTCAATATTCAATT
>JBFZCQ010000173.1:0-13530 GCA_041307905.1 Methylotenera sp. | reverse complement strand
GCGGGCTTAAGTCAGGCATCGCAGATTCTGGTGCAGAATGCAGAAGAAATTGAACTTGATCGCGACGTTTTCAACGAAGCTTATCTAATGCACACATCTACCAGCCCGCAATATTCGATTATTGCGAGTTGCGACGTTGCTGCAGCAATGATGGAAGCACCAGGCGGCACTGCTCTGGTTGAAGAATCAATCATGGAAGCGCTCGACTTCCGCCGCGCCATGCGTAAGGTAGATGAAGAATGGGGTACCGACTGGTGGTTTAAAGTATGGGGTCCAAATGACCTTTCTGAAGAAGGTATTGAAGAGCGCGAAGCTTGGATGCTAAAAGCCAACGAAAGCTGGCACGGTTTCGGCAATCTGGCTGAAGGCTTCAACATGCTGGATCCTATCAAGGCAACTATCATCACACCGGGCTTGGATATTCATGGTGATTTCTCTGATGAATTCGGCATCCCCGCTGCAATAGTGACTAAATATTTGGCTGAGCACGGTGTGATTGTTGAGAAAACCGGTTTGTACTCATTCTTTATCATGTTTACCATCGGCATTACCAAAGGCCGCTGGAACACAATGGTTGCTGCACTTCAGCAATTTAAAGACGACTACGACAAGAACCAACCATTATGGAAAGTGTTGCCTGAGTTCGTACAGAAGCAACCGCGCTATGAGCGCATGGGCTTACGTGATCTTTGTACGCAGATTCATAATGTTTACAAAGCTAATGACGTTGCGCGCCTGACTACTGAGATGTATTTATCAGACATGGTGCCGGCTATGAAACCGACCGATGCATTTGCAAAAATGGCGCATCGCAAGATTGACCGTGTGGCGATTGACGAACTCGAAGGTCGAATTACGGCTGTATTGCTGACACCATACCCACCAGGTATCCCACTATTAATTCCAGGCGAACAATTTAACAAGATTATTGTGAATTACCTGAAATTTGCACGTGAGTTCAATGAACGCTTCCCAGGCTTTGAAACCGATGTGCATGGGCTGGTAAAACAAGTGAAAGACGGAAAAGCGATCTACTACGTTGACTGCGTTGAACTTGAAAAAAATAAAAAACAATAGCTTTTAACAAACTACGTTACTTGCGTTCACTTATTTACGAACATAAGTAACGTAGCTAAATGCTAATCCTTGCTCTGAAACATGCGCTTCGCGGGAGCTTTCCAACCATTTATCTGATGAATACTCTGGGAAATAAGCATCCCCGGCAACATCCAATTTAATTTCCGTAATATAAAGCTTATTCGAAAGCTTTAATCCATCCTGATACAACTCAGCACCGCCAATCAAAAACGCTTCATCATCCTCTTTACATAATGCAATCGCATCTTGCAGCGAATTTGCAATGAGTGCGCCTTCAACCTTGTAATCGGGGTTGCGAGTAACGATCACTGTAGTGCGCCCGGGTAGCAAACGTCCTAATGAGTCATAGGTTTTGCGTCCCATAATAATGTGATGCCCCATCGTAAGCGCTCTAAAACGCCTAAGATCTTCAGGCAGGTGCCATGGCAAAGTGTTGTTAATTCCAATTACGCGATTATTGGCAATCGCGACAATAGCAGATAATTTCGTCATCAGTTAAACAGCGACTTCTGCTTTAATTGAAGGGTACGGATCATAGTTCTCTAATGTGAAATCTTCATATTTAAAGCCAAAGATATCTTTTACATCAGGATTAATACGCATGGTTGGTAAAGCGCGCGGTGAACGAGTAAGCTGCTCATGCACCTGTTCCATATGGTTAGAGTAAATGTGTGCGTCACCTAGCGTATGGACAAAGTCGCCCAGTTTTAGATTACATACCTGCGCCACCATCATGGTGAGCAAGGCGTAAGATGCAATATTGAATGGCACACCTAAGAAAATATCGGCGCTACGCTGATACAATTGACAGCTTAGCTTGCCATCAGCAACGTAGAACTGGAAAAAAGCATGGCAAGGTGGCAATTTCATCTGATCTACATCGGCCACATTCCAGGCAGATACAATCAAACGGCGTGAATCCGGGTTCTTTTTAATTGCCTCAACAACCTGAGCAATCTGGTCAATATGTGTACCGTCCGGCTTTGGCCAGTTACGCCATTGATAACCGTAAACAGGGCCTAGATTGCCATTCTCATCCGCCCATTCATCCCAGATGCGTACACCATTCTCTTTCAGGTAAGCAATGTTAGTGCTGCCCTGCAAGAACCACAACAACTCATGGATAATAGATTTCAGATGCAGCTTCTTAGTAGTGAGCAAAGGAAAACCATCGGCCAGATTAAATCGCATCTGGTAACCGAATACCGATATAGTGCCGGTACCGGTGCGATCTTCTTTCTTGTTACCATGCTCTAAAACATGGTTCAGTAGCTCATGATAAACATGCATAGCGTTTAGCTCGTTTTCTCAACAATAAACTGTTTAATTGCCGCAGCATCTGCATCCATCACGGTAAAGCGCTGCGGTAAATCTTCAATATTATTCAATACAGCCGGACGCTCAGGTGCCTGACCTAAAGCTTCAATAATGGACTCCTCGAACTTGGCTGGCAAGGCTGTTTCCAGCACCACCATCGGTGTTTTCTTGTCAAAATACTCAAGCGCAACTTTAAGTCCATCAGCAGTGTGAGTATCGATGACTACCCCGTATTTCTGCTGAGTCTCACGTATGGTCTGTATACGGTTAGCATGGTTACTACTACCGGAAACAAAACCGTAATCAGAAATTTTCGCAAAATAACCATCTGCGTTCAAATCAAAGCTGTTGCCGCTATCTACCTTGCTCCATAAAGCACGGGTTTTATCACTATCGCGGCCAACCAGGTCAAATACAAAACGTTCAAAATTTGAAGCTTTGCTAATATCCATTGAAGGGCTGGAAGTATGATAAGTTTTGGCTGAACCGCGCGGACTATAAACGCCGGTTTTAAAAAACTCATCAAGCACATCATTTTCATTCGTTGCAACTATAAGTTTATCAACCGGCAAGCCCATCATACGCGCGATATGGCCGGCACACACATTACCGAAGTTGCCTGAAGGCACAGAAAAACTGATTTTCTGGGCATTACTCTGCGTCACCGCAAAGTAGCCTTTAAAGTAGTAAACCACCTGCGCAACAATACGACCCCAGTTTATAGAGTTTACAGCGCCGATTTTATATTGTGCTTTAAATGCTGCATCGTTGGAAACTGCTTTCACCATATCCTGGCAATCATCAAACACACCGTTAACAGCAATGTTGTAGATATTATCATCCTGCAAACTGAACATCTGCGCAGTCTGGAAACGGCTCATTTTTTTGTGCGGCGACAGCATGAAAACACGAATGCCCTTTTTACCGCGCATTGCATATTCTGCGGCAGAACCAGTGTCTCCAGAGGTCGCGCCAAGAATATTGGTAGTTTTACCTTCTTTAGTTAGCACATATTCAAACAGGTTGCCAAGCAACTGCATCGCCATGTCTTTAAACGCCAACGTTGGCCCATTAGACAGGCTCAGCAGGTACAGGTTATCTTCAAGCCTCAATGTCGGCGTAATATCCGCTGCGATTTGGCCTTTACGCGTAAATGCATACACATCAGCACGATAGGTTTTATCAATAATCGCCTTCAGGTCATTTGCCGACATGTCATCAATAAAGCGTGACAGGATTGCGAACGCCAGATCAGCATAAGACAAACCGCGCATGGCGGTTAAATCAGCATCGGTAAATTGTGGGTAACTTTCCGGCAGGTATAAACCACCGTCTGGTGCTAAACCGCCAAGCAGAATTTGGCTAAAACTTTGAGCAGGTGACTGCCCACGTGTACTGATATATTTCATAATTTAAATACTTAGCTCTTTATAACTTAAGGTTATTTTTACTTAAAGCTTATTTTGCAAGCTCTTCCATACGGATGCGCACCAATTTGCCATTGATAGCACTGAGGGCTTCAATTGCGGCAATCGCTTCGTTCATATTTTTTTCTAACGTGATGTGCGTCAAAATTACAATGTCGGCTTCTGTCTCGTTCTCATCCGGTTCTTTTTGCATCATGGCATCGATTGAAATCTCACGATCGCCCAGAATCTTAGTGACTTCAGCCAGCACACCAGGCTTGTCACTTGCACGCAGACGCAAGTAGTAAGCGCTTTGTACTTCATCAATCGGCAGTATAGGTAAATCCAGCACCTGATCCGGCTGGAATGCAAGATAAGGCACACGCTGTTCGCTACTTGCATCAATCAAACGTGCAACATCAATCAAATCTGCCACCACTGCGCTCGCAGTTGGCTCTGCACCGGCACCGGCACCGTAATAAAGCGTAGGTCCTACTGCATCGCCTTTCACTACTACAGCATTCATCGCGCCGTTCACATTTGCAACCAGGCGCTTTTCAGGAATGAGTGTCGGGTGCACACGCAGTTCAACACCATTGTCAGTGCGCTTAGTAATACCCAATAACTTAACGCGATAACCTAACTCTTCAGCATATTTGATATCAACCTGTTTCAGCTTGGTGATACCTTCGGTGTAAGCCTGCTCGAATTTCATCGGCATACCGAAAGCAATTGCAGACATGATGGTCAGTTTATGTGCAGCATCAATCCCTTCAACGTCAAAAGTCGGGTCAGCCTCGGCATAACCCAGACGTTGTGCTTCGCCCAGCACATCTGCAAATGCCAATCCTTTTTCACGCATCTCGGTAAGAATAAAATTGGTAGTGCCGTTGATAATACCGGCCACCCATTCAATACGGTTTGCAGCCAAACCTTCACGCAAGGCTTTAATAATTGGGATACCACCGGCAACTGCCGCTTCAAAAGCTACAATCACATTGTTTGCCTTGGCCGCCGCAAAAATCTCATTGCCATGCAATGCAATCAACGCTTTATTGGCAGTGACTACATGCTTTTTATTGGCAATCGCTTTAAGTACTAATTCTTTACTTAACGTGTAGCCACCAATCAGTTCCA
Organism: Methylotenera sp.; assembly: GCA_041307905.1. Classification (GTDB taxonomy): domain Bacteria; phylum Pseudomonadota; class Gammaproteobacteria; order Burkholderiales; family Methylophilaceae; genus Methylotenera. The sequence continues at coordinate 8,572 of JBFZCQ010000173.1, read as the reverse complement.
CCACTACATCAACATTTGGGTTGTTCACCACTGCAAATGCATCATCGGTCACTTCAACACCGGTTGCTACAGCAGCTTTTGCATGCGCGATATTTCTATCTGCAACTTGCACCACTTTTATTGCCACACCGCTACGGCGTGAAATTTCCGCTGCGTTACGTGTTAAAACTGTGTAAGTACCACCACCTACTGTGCCTAAGCCTAATAGGCCTACATTCAATTGTTTCAAGCTTTTGCTCCAATTTTGTTCGTATTATGTTTTTTTCTATAATTTTCAAGGAATCTGGAAATGCGTCGAATCGCCTCAGCAAGATCATCCACATTCGGCAAAAACACTACACGGAAATGATCCGGTGTTTTCCAATTAAAACCAGTGCCTTGTACCAGCAATACTTTTTCTTCCAACAGCAGATCGAGAATAAACTGCTGATCGTCTTTAATCGGATAGATTTCCGGATCCAGCTTAGGGAACAGGTACATCGCTGCTTGCGGCTTGGTGCAGCTTACGCCTGGAATTGCATTAAGCATTTCATAGGCAATATCACGCTGCTTACACAAACGTCCTTCCGGCGACACCAGATCATCAATACTCTGATAGCCTCCAAGTGCGGTCTGGATTGCCAGTTGGCCGGGCACATTCGCACACAAACGCATGGATGCCAGCATATTCAGACCTTCAATGTAATCTTTTGCGTGTTTTTTCTCGCCGCTAACAATCAGCCAGCCAGCACGGTAGCCACAGGTACGGTAGTTTTTTGATAAGCCATTAAACGTAACAAATAAAACATCATCTGCCAGTGAGGCAATCGACGTGTGCAAATTGCCGTCGTACAGCACCTTGTCATAAATCTCATCGGCAAAAATCACCAAGCCATGATGGCGTGCAATTTCAATGATGCCTTCTAAAATTTCACGCGGGTACAGCGCACCGGTAGGGTTATTCGGGTTAATCACTACAATGCCACGCGTATTGGCGGTAATTTTGGATTCGATATCTTTCAGATCCGGCATCCAGCCAGTTGCTTCATCACATAAATAATGACGTGCAGTACCGCCAGCCAGATTTACAGCTGCTGTCCATAATGGATAATCCGGCATAGGCACCAACACCTGATCACCGTTATTAAGCAAACCCTGCATGGCCATGACTATCAGCTCGGACACACCGTTACCGATGATAATGTCGTCTACCGTCACGCCGTTGATATGCTTGCTTTGCGTGTAATGCATAATCGCTTTACGTGGCTCAAACAACCCTTTGCTGTCGGTGTAGCCGCCTGCTTTACTCATATTACGGATTACATCCTGCTGAATTTCTTCCGGCACCTCAAAACCAAATGCCGCAGGATTACCGATATTGAGCTTGATAATGCGCTGGCCATCCTCTTCCATTTCGCGCGCACGTTGCAGAACGGGGCCACGAATGTCATAGCAGACATTGCTGAGTTTATTAGATTTGAGTATAGGCTGCATAATGCGTAAATTAGCGCTTAAAAAGCATAATAGTTAAAGATGCTAGTTTACATTAGAATGATGTATTCGTTCAATTAAAGCCTAGACATAGCCGCTTATTACACCCATGAAACTGCACTTAACTACTGTTGAAAATAACAACTTGATCACCGCTTACGGTGAAGACTATATTGAGATTAACAAACAGCGTTACGCAAATAATTTAATAGTAATGCCACAGGCGCTGATTCAAGAATGGCAGATTTCAAGCTTTGCAGAACTCACCATAGATAATTTTCTGCAGATTGCAGAACTGAAACCTGAGGTGGCTTTGCTGGGAACCGGCACCACACATTCTTTTTTGCATCCGAAACATTATCAATGCCTTACAGATAAAGGCATAGCGTTGGAATGCATGACTACTGCCGCGGCTTGCAGAACTTATAACATCCTCATGTCAGAAGGAAGAACTGTCGCTGCAGCACTGATCCTCAATACAAAATAGACCAGAACCCACCTGCAATGTGCATTAATTTACCATGCATACCAATCTCAATTTAAAATGGTAAAAATTCAAATTTAATTTATTATTGATATATAACCTAGCTACTTGTATGAATCTAATACTAGTTTACAGGGGAATCATCATGGCTAACCGCGTGGGTGAAAATGGACTAGCAAAAGGTGATGTAATCAATCAATTAATCATGGAGCATTCCAAGATAATGCCCACTACGTTAACAACAATACTCGCAGAGAGCATTGACCATGCACTAAAAGAGGCTGGTTTTGAGAGCCACCTAAGAGCCGACTACGAGCAGAATCTGCTTGCCAAATAAAATAAACAACAAGATAAGCAATTACACCAATTTTTAGCTGAACAGGGCATACCCACCGACACTGTGAAAAAAGCAGCAGCGATAGAAGCGGAAGATTTTCGGCAGTTTATGAAACAGTTGGAAGCTAAATATAGGCTGTTAGATAAATCACCCAATCACATTCAATTTACACAACGCTATGCCAAAGTCTACTAGAGTTGCATAACTGAACAGAGTAAATCAGTAGGTGGTTCCAAAAACAGGAAGGCCAACTACCAGAGTTTGTAGCGAAAAGCCAAGTTTTAAGAAATAAAAAAAGCGCTCGGTTGCTAGTAAGCAACGGAGCGCATTAAGTAAGCATTTAATTAAAGACTATAAATATTTACGAGATAAAGTCAGCGTAGCGTTAGTACCGCCAAAACCAAAACTGTTAGATAACGCTGTTTCAATTTTCACGTTCTCAATTGCAGTGCGCACGATATTCAAACCTTCAGCCGCCGAGTCCAATATTTCGATGTTAGCTGAAGCTGCAATGAAGTTATTTTCCATCATCAGTAAGGTGTAAATCGCTTCATTCACGCCTGCAGCACCTAGTGCATGACCAGATAAAGACTTGGTTGAAGCAATAGCAGGACTTTGTTTCAAGCCGTTTTCACCAAATACTTCACGAATCGCTTCCAGCTCTTTTACGTCACCCACCGGCGTACTGGTTCCATGTGTGTTGATGTAGTCGATCTTGCTATCTACGCCTTCTAGAGCTAATCGCATGCAGCGTACAGCACCCTCGCCGCTTGGTGCAACCATGTCATAACCATCAGAAGTTGCGCCATAGCCAACCACTTCAGCATAAATTTTTGCGCCGCGTGCTTTGGCGTGTTCATATTCTTCCAGCACCACAATACCGCCGCCGCCGGAGATTACGAAACCGTCGCGATTCGCATCATAAGTACGTGAAGCTTTATCAGGTGTTTCATTATATTTGCTGGAAAGTGCGCCCATTGCATCGAACAGGAATGACATCGTCCAATGCTCTTCTTCAGCACCACCGGCAAATATAATATCCTGCTTGCCAAGTTGAATCTGCTCAACACCTGCACCGATACAATGTGCACTGGTAGAACAGGCAGAGCTGATGCCGTAGTTAATACCTTTAATTTTTGCACCCGTTGCCAGACACGCAGCTACGCCACTGGACATAGTTTTAGTCACCATGTACGGACCAACACGGCGAATACCTTTTTCAGCCAGCGTATTAGTCGCTTCCAGCATGCTCTCGGTTGAAGTACCCCCCGCACCGACAATCAAACCGGTACGTACGTTAGACACCAACTCTTCCGCCAAGCTTGAGTCTGCAATTGCCTCCTGCATTGCAAGCCATGCATAGGCATGGCCTTTCGCCATAAAGCGCAGTAATTTACGGTCTATCAGCTCTTCAATATTCAGGTTTTTAATCGAACCGGCTACGTGGGAGCGTAACCCGCGCTCTGCGTACTCAGGCTGATAGGTAATACCTGACCGGCCATGACGCAGGCTATCTAAAACTTCGGCTTTATTGTTTCCCAGACTGGAAACAATCCCCATCCCAGTAATAACGACACGACGCATTATCGTGCACTCCTATAAATAAATTAATAACTAAACTTTAAACTTAAAATGATTTTAAACTTATTGTAATTGATTAAGCTAAAAGTTATCGGTACGTGTAAATAATCCAACACGCAGATCAGTTGCAACATAAATCTCACGGCCATCAATCTGCATCGTAGCATCCGCAATACCCATGACCAGTTTACGCATGATCACACGCTTCAAATCTATAGTGTAGGTTGCCATTTTTGCCGTAGGCAGAACCTGCCCGGTAAATTTCACCTCACCAGCGCCAAGCGCACGACCACGGCCAGGACCACCCATCCAGCCCAAATAAAAACCAACCAACTGCCACATCGCATCCAGACCCAGACAGCCAGGCATCACCGGATCACCGGTAAAATGACAGTCAAAGAACCATAAATCAGGTTTGATATCGAGCTCGGCAATAATCTGGCCATTTCCATATTTACCGCCTTCCTCTGTAATAGAAACAATTCGATCAAACATCAACATAGGCGGCAATGGCAATTGGGCATTACCCTCGCCAAACATTTCACCGCGACCACATTTAAGTAACTCTTCTTTAGTAAAGCTATTTTGTCTTTGCATGATTTTTATTTCTTTAATCGTTTTCTGAACTAGTTTTTGCTTTAAGTGAGGCCGCATAAAACCTATGAATTTGATTCAAATTTTGACATCCTCCCACAACTAAAGCAATGGGACTCCTACGGAGAAGTACGTTAATTAGCACAGTCTCTTCGGTGGGGTTCTTGCCCTGAGCGTCTTAATGCACCGCTCATATCTGACAAGCATAACTTTCCGAGTGCCCCTCGGTAGTCCAATTTAGGAACTAAGGCCAATGCTACAATATCTTTAAGCCGTCATGGAGAGAGCCGAAGCGTCCTCTGTTAGCAAATTCATTATGGCACAAAACAAAACATCGGCAACTTAGTTACCTGTGTTTGCATCCTAACCCTAAACGAAAAAGTTATATGCGCTAACTAGATATATTTAATCCAGCGCACGCTATTTTCGCTGGAAATCCACTTTTACGAAAGCATTATTCACATGAGATGAGAATTTTTATCACTTTATTATACAAATTGAAATAAATTTGCATCGGGGTATACAGATCTGTTTACCCCCAATAAAAAAACGTTTACTATGCATTTTGATTAATTTTAACCATTTCATAAAGACACGGGAAATTTCAATGAGTGACGCACAACTAGCCGATTGGCGCGATCTCGCGCTAACCTTAGAAACAGAAGTTAATAAAGTAGTGGTGGGTCAACAAACGCCCGTGCGCTTGATTACCACTTCAATTTTTGCACGTGGCCACGTGCTGCTTGAAGGTGACGTTGGCGTTGGTAAAACAACTTTGTTACGTGCATTTACGCGCGGCATTGGCGGTGGCTACCAGCGTATTGAAGGCACCATTGACCTGATGCCTAACGACTTGGTTTACCACACCTACCTTGGTGAAGATGGCAAACCTCACGTGAGTGCCGGCCCATTACTCATGTCAGGCGAGAATCTGTCCGTCTTCTTCTTCAACGAAATCAACCGTGCGCGCCCGCAAGTGCACTCACTGCTGTTGCGGGTAATGGCGGAGCGTAGCCTTTCTGCATTTAATGCCGAACATTACTTCCCGCACATGATCGTGTTTGCCGACCGTAACCAGGTTGAAAAAGAAGAAACATTCGAGATCCCATCGGCAGCACGCGACCGTTTCATGATGGAAATTCCTATTGTGGTACCGAATGACGACGACATCATGGAAGCACTGGTGTTTGATACGCGTTATCACAATGTCGATGCGCTGGTAGATACAGTTAAACCGGACGTTCTGCAATTCGATGAATTGAACGCATTTTCAGGCATTCTGCAAAGCAGCATTGAAGCCAGCGACACATTGAAAAAATATGTACTGAATTTGTGGAAAGCGACAAAAGCACCACTGGACTACGGTGTAAAAGTATCCGGTGTCGATATGAACCGCTTGGTACTTTCAGGTGCCAGCCCTCGCGGCATGAGCATGATGCTGCGTGCAGCACGTGTAAACGCATGGCTGAATAATCGCACTGCTGTATTGCCTGATGATATCCACGCGGTGTTCCATTCAACTATCGCACACAGGCTTGTTTTCAGCCCAGTATATGAAATGCGCCGCACTGAAATCGCACGCGAAATGCTATCAGGCATTATTAATGCAGTTTCTGCACCTTAAATTCGACGCGCTCTTTCCAATGCTGGATTACATTTAAAAAATCACTTTTATGATTGAACCTATTAAATCTTTTGACTACCACATAGGCTGGCGCTCGCGTGGCCGCAATCCTGGGCGCCATGCCAGTACGCAGCGCGGCATGGGCATGGAATTTCGCGGGCATACTACCCTGCTTTCATATCCAGACCCGCGGCGCATTGATATTCGGCAAACAATCCGCGACCCGATGGAGCAAGTTTATGTACGCCTGTTTAACCAGAAAAGTGCCACCCCTGTATTTGTAATCTGTGACTTATCGGGCAGTATGAATTTCGGTGCCAAAAAGCGCAAAATCAAACTTGCCGCTGAAATCGCAGAATCTGTAGCCCAATCAGCCAGCGAGCATCATGACCCGTTCGGCTTTATTGGTTTTGATGAAAAAGTACGTGAAGACTGGATCAGCACCACGTCATTTAAATCACATCACGCAATTACAATGGCAGAATCACTTAAAGACTTTCACCCGGCTCCTGTTGATTGTAAAGGCATCACTGAAGTCTACCGTTACCTGCCCCGCGAGCGCTCACTAGTGTTTTTAATCTCTGACTTCCACATGCCGAACGAAGTGCTGGAAGAAGGATTGTCAAACCTATTACGCCACCACATCGTACCTGTCGTGCTTTGGGATGCGGCTGAATATAGAAACCTGCCGGAATTCGGACTCGCCAATGTAACAGATGCCGAAACCGGCGAAAAACGCACTTTATTCATCCGTAAGGAATTGCGTGAAAAGATCGTGCAATCTTTTGAAAACAGACGCAATGAAATATATGAGTTATTTATGCGCTTCGATATGCCGCCTTTTTACGTTGAAGGCGAGTTCGATGCAGACTCACTCACTGAATACTTTCACCAATTTGTAACGGCTTAATTTAAGTAAGAATCACTATGACAAAATCAATTCGTAAATATGCACTAATGCTATTCATGTGCATGGCACCAATCACCACGTCTGCTCTAGACAGTCAGGATCTGCCGGATGTTAAAGAAGGCATCGTCACACTTGAAACCAAAGATCCGGAAAAACTGGTTGGCTATACCGTAGGTGACGTGATTGAGCGTGAAGTGACACTCACAATCAAAGCGCCATACAAATTGATTGATACTTCACTGCCAATTCCTGGTTACGAAAAACGTTACAGAGGCCAATTAATTGGTATTGAGCTTAAAAGCATCAATCATGTAAAAAAAGAATCCAAAAAAAAGACTGTGCACCATATCAAACTGGCATATCAGGTTTTTACCAATAATGTTGTGGCAAAAAATGCCGCATTAGGTCCAGAGTATCTGAACCTGATCAACACCATAGATAAAAAGGAGTTAGTGAAATACCGTGTGCCTAGTCTGACCATTGCCATTTCACCGATCGCTATCTTCGGCCAGGTAAAAGTTGAAAACAATATGAGCCCTTTCCTCGGGCCTTTGTTGATGTCTGATGATAAAGAAAAACAATCCCTGAAAATCTCACTGGCAGCGATTGTCTTGAGCCTGCTAGGCTTGCTGTATATTTTAGGTAAAAGTGCATGGCTGCCACGTATGGGTGGCGCATTTGCTAAAGCTTACCGCGCAGTCCGTAAAACAGACAATACTGAAGAAGGCTTAAAACGGGCAATTTCAGAAATACATCTGGCCTTCAACACTACTGCTGGCATGAGTGTATTTAACGATAATTTATCGGCTTTCCTGCGCAATCATCCTGATTTTTATCCGATCAGACCTGAGATAGAAGAATTCTTTGGCTTGTCACGCCGAATCTATTTCGAACCTTCTTTTAAGCCGGACAGCAAATTTGGTCTTGATAGCAATCCTCACCAATGGCTGGCCAAATTTACGCGCCATTGCCGCGATTGCGAGCGCGGTCTGATTCCTGAACCTATGAAAGCAGGAGCATAAGGCATGGTTTTTTCTCATCCATGGCTACTGTGGCTGCTGCCTTTGGCCATACTCCCCCTGCTACTGCAACGCGCCCACGCCAAGCATTACTCATGGGTAGACATGCTGCCAAAGGATCCTTTGTCAGATCTGATCGGACTCATATTAAAAATATTAGCCGTACTGACTCTGGTATTTATTATTTTAGGCTTGGCCGCACCGCATACTACTGAAACTAAAGTAGAGCGTATAGGTGTTGGTGCACAGATTGCGTTGGTTCTGGACCGTAGCGCCAGTATGGATGACCCGTTCTCTGGGACTACTGTAGCAACTGGCAACACCACAGTCGGCGAAACCAAATCTGTAGCCGCTGCAAGGCTAATTACCGAGTTTGTAAAATCACGTCAGCAGGATATGTTCGGCATGATTACTTTCAGTAACTCAGCTATGTATGTGTTACCACTCAGCGAGAATAAGAAAGCCGTGATTGCAGCAGTGCAGGCTACTGGGGGTAACGCACTATTCCAGACCAATATCGGCAGTGGACTAACCAGCAGTGCAGCCCTGTTCG
>JBFZCQ010000172.1:0-2569 GCA_041307905.1 Methylotenera sp. | reverse complement strand
ATGAAGCCAATGCTAAATCCAGAGAAGCATTGATTCTACAATCACTGCTGGCTGGCGTCACTGTGTTCTTGATGCTTTATATTGCATTTGGCCGTTTGCGTAATTTACTGCTTACATTTGCCAACCTGCCATTTGCCCTGATTGGCGGCGTACTGGCTGTGATGTTTACCGGCGGCTGGATTTCATTAGGCTCACTGGTTGGTTTCGTGACACTGTTCGGCATCACCTTGCGTAACTCCATCATGATGATATCGCACTACCAGCACCTGATTGATGAAGAAAACTGTGTATGGGGAATTGATACCTGCATCCGTGGTGCTTCAGAGCGTCTGCCATCTATTTTAATGACTGCATTGGTAACGGCACTGGGCCTGCTACCACTGGCAGCCGCCAGCGGTCAGCCGGGACGTGAAATTGAAGGCCCGATGGCAACTATTATTGTTGGCGGCCTGGTCACATCGACCATTTTGAATTTGCTGATACTGCCTACCATCATGCTGCACTTTGGCAGATTTGATCGGCAGAAAATTGTGTAATCAGAAACGATATTTAGCTAAATTACACATCATATTTGATGTATTTAAATCTGGCATCATCATTAGGTGTGCCAGTTAACGCGCCGCCTTCTTTAGCCGGCTGCCAGCCAACTACCGCTTCAATCTTGGCCGCGAGTTCAAAGTCTTTATCGGTAATTCCTTTAGCATCATGCGTACATAATTTAACAATCACAAAAGCATACGACACTGTCAGATCAGGGTGATGCCAGGCAGCTTCCGCCAGATGCCCGACAGTATTCACCACCATCAACGTAGCTTTCCAGCCGCTGGTTTTATATTTCCGGCGTATCCAGCCATTTTCCAGAACCCAATGCGGCAATTCAGCTTTTAACCTCGCTTCAATTTCCTGATCTGTATAAGTTTGATTAGCTGACATAACATCCTCCAGTAAAACGTGCTTCGTTTAGATTTTGCTGACAGACAATGCCTGTTCTTTAAGATTACCTAGATTCAGACCTTGCGCAAATACATTGTGATCGGCTTTATTCAACACCCATATTTGCGCATTAGACTTCGCTCCGAACTCAGAAAACGCATTATCTATGACCATATCAGAAATTAATGTTTGCATATCAATCGGCGATGCTTTTGTATAGTCTGTTAAATCTTTCGATTTCACTAATATCAATTGCTCAGAACCAATTTTATTCGCGACCCAGGCACTCAAACTATCAGATGTGACGTGCCAGTTTTTAGGTATATTCTCATCAGCAAGCACCATGCGACTTGGCAACCAGACAATACCGCGATGCTGCCAGCCACGCTCGGCGATCTCAAGCTCACTGCTAGCAGTCACCAGACCGGGATTCATACCGGCCAGCAGCAAACCAAACTGGTCCATAGCCAGCAGCGCCAGATGATGTGCTACCGCATCATTAATCAACGAAGTGTCCTGCGCCTGACGCACGGCATCTGCAAACATACCGCCGCCGGGTACGATCAGCACTTTACCGTCGCTAATTTTAACCAGGGTATCCAGCCATCTTGCAAGCTCCGGTGAGCCAAGCAAACTGCCGCCTAATTTAACTACCCACATCATGCAGCTCCAAATAATTAGAACATTTATTGCTTGCTAAAGAACTGCATAACCTTGAGCATACTGGAAGCTTTGTCCAAAGTTTCCGTATATTCTTTTTCCAGTTCAGAGTCTGCCACAATACCGCCGCCGGAATAGAAACTGATATCACCTGTACCATTGCCATGCTGAATATAAACTGCTGTGCGAATCGCGATATTGGTATCCATATTGCCATCGAAACCGATATAACCGATTGCACCGCAGTATACGCCGCGACGATGAGGCTCGAGCTCCTCAATAATTTCCATCGCCCTAAGTTTAGGTGCGCCGGTGATAGAGCCTCCTGGGAAGCATCCACGCAATAAATCAATCGCCGTTTTTTCTGTATGAAGTTCGCCCGTCACGATGCTCACTAAATGGTGCACATTAGCAAAGCTTTGTAATTGAAACAATTTATCAGCTCTCACTGAACCCGTCTCGCAATTCTTACTGATGTCATTACGCAGCAAATCAACAATCATCAGATTTTCAGCTCTATCTTTAAGGCTGGATTGCAGATCTGCCGCATACTGCGCATCCAGTAATGCATCGTCAGCACGCGGCCTGGTGCCTTTTATCGGTCGAGTTTCAACATGCCTGCCCACAAGCTGTAAAAAACGCTCAGGAGAGCCGGAAAGCACCTGCATACGGGATAAATTCATATATGCCATGAATGGCGCAGGGCTGATCTCTCTTAATTTCCGGTATGCCAGCCATCCATTGCCGTGGGCTTTGGCAGAAAACCTTTGCGCCAGATTTACCTGATAACAATCACCTTCATGAATATAATTTTGAATCGCATCAAAAGCACGCATATAGGTATGCTTATCCATGTTGGCCTCAACAGGAGATGTCACCGAAAACTGTTCCGAACCGGCTTCATCATCACTAAAAGGCGCGCCAAACAAAGTACATAAAGCATCCCAGTTTTCACGTGTCTTAACATCAAAACCAT
>JBFZCQ010000171.1:0-3083 GCA_041307905.1 Methylotenera sp. | reverse complement strand
GTGTAAGCTCATGCCCGTATAAAAAAGTGTTCTACAACTGGGAGTCAGGCAAAGCCGAGAAGTGCGTAGGCTGCTACCCACGCGTGGAATCCGGCATGCCAACGGTATGTTCCGAGTCGTGTGTTGGCCGCATTCGTTACAACGGCATCATGCTGTACGACGCTGATCGTATTGAAGAGCTTGCCAGTATGGAAGATGAGCAGGATCTGTACGAAGCACAATGCAAAATTTTCCTCGACCCGAATGATCCGGAAGTGATTGCTGCAGCGCGCAAAGAAGGTATTAACGAAGACTGGTTGGAAGCCGCGCGTAAATCCCCGATCTGGAAGATGGCGATGGATTGGAAAATCGCGTTCCCTATGCACCCGGAGTTTCGCACGCTGCCTATGGTGTGGTACGTACCACCACTTTCTCCAGTGCAATCACAGATCGATCAGGGCAATTTACCTGTGGGCCCGGATGGCGCCATTCCGGTGGCAGGCACTATGCGTTTGCCAGTACAGTATCTGGCTAATCTGCTCACAGCCGGTAAAACTGAACCGATCGAGAGCGCACTCAACCGTTTGATTGCAATGCGCAGTTATCAGCGCTCAGTGCATGTAGAAGGCAAAGCGGATACACGTGCACTTGAAGCGGCCGGCATCACCGAAGACCAGGCTAAAGAGATGTATCGTTATCTGGCTATCGCTAATTATGAAGATCGTTTTGTAATTCCTACCGGCCATACCGAAGAAACGCTGGATGATGCTTTCGGTTTCCAGGGGCAAAACGGGTTCACTTTTGGCAATGACAGTTCACACGGCGTTTCTAAAATCACGCTGTTCCCACGTCGTCGTAAAGATACGGCTGAACCTAAAGAGCTGGCACCATTGAGCGATAAAAACTAAGGAAACGCATCATGAAAATCTATAAATTATTATCGGTGCTGCTGGAGTATCCGGATCAGGAGTTAATTGACCATATTCAAGAACTGCGCGAGCTTTTGCCGCAGTTGGAGGCAGACAATATTGAACGTGATGCTTTGCTGAGCTTTATCAATCATCTGAAAAGTATGCCGCTTACAGAACTGCAGGCTGACTACGTAAAGACGTTTGATATGGTCCCTGAACACAGCTTGCACCTGACGCATCATCTTTTCGGCGATGACAAAAACCGCGGTCCGGCTTTAATTGATTTAGGTGAGCTATATAAAGATTACGGGGTAGAGGTGGTGACTAATGAGCTGCCGGATTATCTGCCGCTGATACTTGAGTTCACGGCACAGCTCGATGACAGTGAAGCAACGGTGTTTCTGGCAGATGCGAAGAAAGTGCTAGGTGTGCTGACCGAGAATTTAACTAAAGTTGAAAGCCCTTACGCGGCAATGCTGTCGATTATTGAAAATCGGGCAACGCTTAGCAAACTGGCTGCATAAAGGAGAGCGAAATGAGCTTACATAATTTTCTTTACGGTATTTACCCTTATATTGCACTGACGGTATTTTTACTAGGCAGCTGGTTACGTTTTGACAGGGAGCAATATACCTGGAAGAGTGATTCCAGCCAGTTGCTTTCAAAAGCCAATGTGCGGCTTGGCAGTAATTTGTTTCATGTTGGCATTATTGCGATTTTTTTCGGCCATGCCATCGGTTTGCTTACGCCGCACAGTGTATTCAAAGCACTGGGCGTATCGGATATGGTTCACCAGATGATAGCGATCTGGGCCGGATCCATATTCGGTGGTATGTGTCTGCTTGGCGGCGCGATACTCTGGGTGCGCCGCATGTTTAACCGCCGCGTATCAGCTGCTAGCCGCGGTTCAGATAAATTCATACTGACATGGCTGCTAATTACACTGCTTATCGGCTTATCTACCATTCCAGTATCAATCGGGCATGCCAATCACAATGATCCTGGCGTGATGATAGCGCTCGCAGAGTGGGTGCAAAGTATCATTTACCTGCACCCTGATCCATCACTGTTAAACGGTGTAGACACTATTTTCAAAGTGCATCTGTTCTTTGGTATGACGGTATTTCTGGTGTTTCCATTCACGCGAATGGTGCATGTATGGAGCGCACCTTTCGGTTACATAGGCAGACCTTACCAGATTGTGCGCAGTAAACGCTTCCGTTAACCGGAATTTATAAAGATGCGCGATGTTTTAAAATTTTTGAGCGGTTTTAGGCGCTTCCAGCAGAACTATCTGGGCAAGCAGCATGCGTTATTTGAGCAGCTTGTTCAGCAAGGCCAGAAACCGCGTGCACTGGTGATTGCCTGCTGTGATTCACGCTGTGATCCGGCATTGCTGACCGATTGTGACCCGGGCGATATGTTTGTGATACGTAATGTTGCAAATCTTGTACCTCCGCATGTGCAGGCTACCTATTTTGCGGCAACGACTTCAGCGATTGCATTTGCCGTGCATAACCTGGAAGTCGAACACATTATCGTGATGGGACATGCGCAATGCGGTGGTATTCGCGCTTTGATGGAGCATAAAGCACCAAGCTGTAACGAAGAAGAACTGATTGCCAAGTGGCTTGGCATTGCTGAGGAAGCTCGCCAGCAGGTGCTGCGCGTGTTTAAGGGTAAGCCCTTACAGGTACTGGCACATGCCTGTGAACAATCTGCCATTCTGGTGTCTCTGGAAAACCTGATGTCCTATCCGTGGATCAGCACCCGTGTGCATGAGGGAAATTTGGCGCTTCATGGCTGGTATTTTGATATGACCCAAGGTGAACTGTATGAGTATCGTCCGCAAAGCGGCGTGTTCGAAATGCTGGTAGACAATCTTCAAGGCGCTGCGTGTCTTGCATAACACGTTTACTAGTAAGTAAAAAATATTAATGATAAAACTAAGGATATTGTGATGAACCGTCGCTTAAGTATTGCTGTATTTTACGCCTTATTGGCGATCTGGGCGGCTCCTGCAACAGCGGAAGAGGCTACGCCCGCAGCGCCTGAAACGCTGCTTGATGCGATTATGCAGGGCAAGCCGATGACCAACCTCCGCCTGCGCTACGAATCTGTAGACCAGGATGCATTTCAGCCGGCACCCAACACAACCCACACGCTCGACAGCGCACACGCATTCACCCTGCG
>JBFZCQ010000170.1:0-7272 GCA_041307905.1 Methylotenera sp. | reverse complement strand
GATACGCGCCCGTAAATTTCATCATCGATCACCACAGTAGGTGACAATGCACAGTTACCCATACAGTAAACTGGCTCAAGTGTAATAGCGCCATCAGCTGTAGTCTGGTGGTAATCCACATTTAAGCATGACTTGGCATGCGCTTCTAATACTTCAGAACCCATGGCCTGACAAGATTCAGCACGACAGATCTGCATAATGTGGCGACCTGGTTTGTGTGTGCGAAAATGATGGTAAAAAGTCACAACACCGTGAACTTCTGCTACAGACAAACTCAAAGCTTTAGAGATAGATGCATAGCAATACTCCGGCACATATCCGACAGCATCCTGAATAGCATGCAAAAGTGGTAATAAAGCACCGGGCTGCTGCCGATGCTTAGCAATTAGCGCATCAATAACTGCTGCGCTAATTTCATGTGTTGTTTGTAAATCAGACAAGCTATTCTCTCCGAATCGACTAACATTAATTAAAGTTAGTGCTAGTATAATACAGTTGTTTATTGCTAACTATACCGACCTGTAATGATTAAAAAAGTGCCCATGCTCGCACAAAAAATTCCCAGTGAGTTGATAGACCAATTTGGTCGCAAAATTGACTATATTCGCCTGTCTATCACCGACCGCTGCGATTTCCGATGTGTATACTGCATGGCGGAAGATATGACATTCCTGCCGCGTGACGAAGTTCTGAGTCTGGAAGAATGCGCCCGACTGGTTAAAATCTTTATAAGACTAGGTGTCACTAAAGTACGCATCACAGGCGGCGAACCGCTGGTGCGTAAAAACGCCTTATGGTTGTTTAATGAAATCGGCCATCTGCAAAACCTGAACGAATTAGTACTCACCACGAATGGCAGCCAATTAGAAAAACAAGCGCAGGATTTGAAAAATGCCGGCGTCAAACGCATCAACATCAGTTTAGATAGTTTGAATAGTCAGCGCTTTAAATCTATCACTCGCACCGGCGATTTAGATAAAGTACTCAACGGTATTCAGGCAGCAAAACAGGCTGGCTTTGAAAACATTAAACTCAACAGCGTGCTGATGTCTGGCGTCAATGATGATGAAGCCGTGCCATTAGTAGATTTTGCTATCGCACAGGCCATTGACATTTCTTTCATTGAAGAGATGCCACTGGGGGAAGTTAACCATACCCGTGAGTCTACTTTTGTCAGCAATTCTGACACGCTGAAACTGCTGAAAAGTAAATACACACTTACACCTAGCACCCATAGCAGCGGGGGGCCTGCACGCTACTGGCAGGTGGCTAACACGCATACTAGAATCGGCTTCATTTCACCGCACAGCCACAATTTCTGTGAAAGCTGCAACCGTGTACGTATCACCTGCAAAGGCGAATTATTTTTATGCCTGGGTCAGGAAGATAAAATCGAGCTGATGCCACTTCTTCGTCAGCACCCGGATGATGATATGCCTGTCATACAGGCGATCTTAAACAGCATGTCGATTAAACCCAAAGGGCACGACTTTGACCTGCGCCGCGCAGAACCTGCGGTCATAAGGTTTATGTCACATACAGGCGGCTAAGCGTGTCGATTTCAGCCATTATTCTTGCTGGTGGCAGGGCGATACGCATGGGTGGCCTAGATAAAGGCCTGGTACTGTTCCAGCAAAAACCGCTTATTACTCAAGTTATTGCCCGCTTAACACCGCAAGTGGACAAAATTATCATCAATGCCAATCGTGAATTAGAAACGTATCAGGCGTTTGGCTACCAGATACTGCAAGATGAAATCGCCGATTTTGCCGGCCCGCTTGCAGGCATGCAGCTTGGGCTGAAATATGCCAACAGCGAGCATGTGCTTACAGTGCCATGCGACTCACCATTACTGCCTCTAGATTTAGCCACCCGTTTGCAGGATGCACTAATTGGGCATGATGCAGATATTGCCATCGTTAGCAGCGATGGCAATACACATCCGGTTTTTTGCCTGTGTAAAAAGTCTGTGCTGTCTGCACTGAATAATTACCTGAACCACGGCGGCAGAAAAGTAAGTGTTTGGCAGCAAAGCTTAAATCACGTCTATGTTGACTTCAGCGACTGTGCTGAGGCATTCACCAACCTGAACACTCAACAAGACCTGACCAATCTTGAAGCAAAACTTCAAACCCTATTACCCAGAAAACTCTTCTATGACGGCAACTAAAACACTACCGCTTATCGGCATCTGTTCAGCTGGCAGTAATACCGGAAAAACTACGCTGATTAACAAACTAATTATCGAACTAAGCGAACGTAACATTCGCGTTTCCGTCATCAAGCATGCACATCACCATTTTGATATTGATCACCCCGGCAAGGATAGCTATGAAATTCGTGAAGCCGGTGCAGTACAAACTCTGGTCGCTTCAAGCAAACGCTGGGCATTGATCACTGAAATGCATCGCACGACCAGCCCGCTGGATGAAGCAGATCTGGAATCATTGATTGAACTGATCAACCCGGATTATGCAGATTTAATTCTGGTAGAAGGTTTTAAAAATTCAGGCATTCCGAAAATAGAAGTTTATCGTCCAGCGCTGGGGATGCCGCTGGCATCTGCAAATGACCGTCATTTTATTGCTATTGCCAGCGATGCTCCACTTACAATACAAACTCAGCTAACGATGCTGGACCTGAACAACATTAAACAAATTACAGATTTCATTCTGAAAGTAATGCATATCAAATGACAAACCCAAGCCTATCACAACTGATTTTAAACCCAAGCTGCATGGATGATTACGACCCAAACTCCATGCAGGTAGATAAAGCCCGCCAGTTTATCAAACAGTATCTTGATCCGGTTGCAGAAACAGAAATCGTAACCTTGCACCAAAGTTTAGGGCGAGTTATCGCAATGGATATTCTGTCTCCGGAAAACGTGCCTAACTACGATAACTCAGCGATGGATGGTTATGCATTTAATTCACAGGATTTGAATACTGTACAGCTAAAAGTAATTGGTACCGCATTTGCCGGCAAGGCATTTAACGGTGCAGTAGCGAATGGCGAATGTGTGCGCATTATGACCGGAGCGGCTATGCCTAAAGATGCCGATACCGTTGCCATACAGGAAAAGGTATTACGTGATGGCGACAGCATTCAATTTATTGAGGCGCCTAAACCACGTGCAAACGTACGCTACGCAGGTGAAGACCTGCAGCAAGGTCAAAAAGCTCTGCCAGTTGGACATATGATGCAGCCTGCAGATCTGGGGCTCCTAGCCTCACTGGGTATCGCCAAGGTGAATGTATATCGCAAATTAAAAGTAGCGTTTTTCTCAACCGGTGATGAGTTAGTTGCCATTGGCAAGCCTTTGGCAACCGGTCAGGTATACGACAGCAACCGATACACGCTATACGGCATGCTAAACCGACTGGGTGTGGAGATCATCGACCTGGGAGCCATTGCCGATGATCCACTGCAACTCGAAAGCACTCTGCTAGATGCCTCAAAACAGGCCGATGTTATCATCACCAGTGGCGGCGTTTCCGTCGGCGAAGCTGATTACATGAAAGCGTTACTATCCAAACATGGGCAAGTCATGTTCTGGAAAATCGCGATGAAACCGGGCCGCCCATTGGCTTATGGCAAAGTAGGCAGTGCACACTACTTTGGATTGCCAGGGAACCCGGTAGCGGTCATGGTCACTTTTTACCAGTTTGTACGTGAGGCTTTGCTAACGCTGATGGGGCAACCGACGGCAAATCCATTGCCAATGTTCGAAGTGGAATGCACAGAGCCAATTAAGAAACTCACCGGCCGCACCGAGTTCCAGCGTGGAATTCTATATACAGATACATCCGGCACATGGAAGGTAAAACCTACCGGCGCGCAGGGTTCGGCGATATTAAGTTCGATGTCACTGGCCAATTGTTTTATAGTACTTGATGAAAGCGTTGGTAATCTTGAATCCGGCGCAATGGTAAGTGTGCAAGTATTGCAAGGTGTTATCTGATTGCAAGCAGGTCAAGAAAACAACTAAGCTAACAACCAGAAAAATAATTAAAAGCAAGCACACAAATTTAGCAATCATAAATTATCTGCGCTTGTTGTATAATTTTGAGTTACTTTTAACTTAACTTCTATTACATATTAAAAATACAGGCTCTTCGTTCTTTTGAATATCGCAGTTAACCATCCCGCTTCAGCAAACACAATTGTTTGGGCAGTCATTTGCTCAATGCTGCTGCACGCCTTGATGGTGCTAGTCATACCGAACATTAAATTTGACGAAGTCAAAGAACCTGAGATTTTAGAAGTTGATTTTGTAAAACTACCGGAACCGCCACCGCCACCTGCGCCCGAGCCGATTCAACCGCAACCGGAAGTTGTAAAGCCCAAGATTGAACCGAAAGTCAAACCAGAACCTAAACCTGTAGTTAAACCGCTGCCAACACCGGTTGTGGAGCAGAGTCAACCTGTGTCCGAACCGCCGCCCTCACAGCCAACCGAGGTGATTGCAGTAGCACCTAAACCTAATACTGCACCGCCAGTACAAACCGTCCCTGTACCTACTCCGGTTAAACAGGAACCGCCGCCGGTAACTAGTCAGGTAGACTATGACGATGCTCGCAGCAAATACGGCAATTCATTATGGGGCGCGATCAGCAAACACAAGAAATACCCCAAAATTGCTGCCATGCGCAACTGGCAGGGTGAAGCCATTGTGGAGCTTGAACTTGATGGCAATGGCAAGCTTAAGTCAAAAAAAATCATTCAATCCAGCGGCCATGAGGTTTTGGATAAGCAGGCTCTGGAAATGGTTGAAAAAGCGTTGCCGTTCCCCACACCCCCAGATGCACTTCGCGGCAACAACTTTACCATTACCGTACCTGTTCCATTTAAGCTCGAGTAATTATTTCACTTCAAGCATCGCGACCCAGAACTTTCGTGACCAACAAAAAGACCTCTCTCAAGAACCTGCTACTCATTCATGAGCTAGCGTTTATTTTACTGATATTTCTAGTGGCAACCATCGGTGCTATTGGTATTCATCTGCAGGAGAAATCCAGTCAGGAATCAAACCGTATCAACTTAATCGTTCAGGAAGTTCAGCAGACGCGCGGTGACCTTTACCGGCAGATGAAAGAACTTTTTGACGCATATTTCCTGAAAGATATTGAAGCACGCAGCGAATACAATGCCTTTACGCTTTCAGTCGAAAGCCATTTTGTGCAACTACACAAGATTGCCGAAGGTGAGGCAGAAAAAACCGCAATCAACGACCTGCACGCGGGTTACAAAGCTGTTGTGATGGAAACATCCGCCTTATTTGACCTGCAACAAAACATAACCGGCGATGAGCTAAAAAAGATTTTGAACACAGACCTCGAAGCCGGGCTTTTCAACCGTTACGAATCCTTACTGGCGCACACCGAACAACTACTTAATGAGAAGCAAGCCGAGCTTGATCTAAAATTAAAAGAAAGTAAGCGCAAATCAAACTTTCTGTTGTTTACGCCTCTGATTCTGGCAGCATTGCTGCTTATTTTCTCGCGCATATTCCTGAAGCGATCTATCGTAAAACCGATAGAAGATGTATTGAGAGCAACTTCTGAAATCAGTGCCGGCAATCTTAATCATAAAGCACCTGAAGAAAATATCGAAGAACTCGCGTCTTTATCAAAAGCCATCAATGAAATGGCAGAAAAGCTGATCACAAGCCAGGAAAAGCTGGTACGCACAGAAAAACAGGCCGCACAAGGTCTGTTGGTGCCTATGCTTGCCCATAATATTCGCAATCCTTTAGCTAGCATTCGCGCCACTGCCCAAGTGCTTGATGAACCTGAACTCGATACTGAGACACGTGAATCACTACAAGGCATTATCAACACCGTAGACAGGCTGGAACGCTGGACTGGTGCATTATTGGCATATTTGCACCCGCTAAAACCGCAGCCTAGCAGTTCCAACATAAGAGAAATTATTGAGGGCGCATTAGAGCCTCTGCAGCAAAAATTGGCTGCTAAATCAATTCAGCTTACAGTGCCTGTCTGGTCCAGTTTCAACAAAGCAGGCGTGGTCAGCATTTACACTGATCAGCACTTACTGGAACAAGTCATCTACAATTTAGTATTGAACGCGATTGACGCTTGCAGTAAAGATGGCCAGATTGAAATACAAATGACTAATACTACTGAAGAATTTACCCTGCAGATATTAGATAACGGCAGCGGCATGCCATTTACACCTGACCCGAGTGCAATGAGCGCACCGACTACAAAAAGATTCGGTACTGGCCTGGGAATCCCGTTCGCATTCAAAGTCTGCGATGCTCTGGGTGGTAGTCTGCAATACAATACCAGGCCTGATAGCGGTACCATGGTTACAATAAAATTACCCAAAAAGATAGAACTTAATTAACGGCTAACTGCCTAGTAAAAGTGCTTTAAGGCTTATTTTATGCGGGCTTATTAAAAAATATTGTCATTTTGACAACTTATCCTCTTGCCTTAACAGCGCTTTTTATCAACAATGTAGGAAGACTTTAACAAAGATGACACACACTCCAATGCTTAATCAATCCGTAGCAGATTTTCAATTATCGGCAACTAGCGGTAAAACATTTCAGCTTTCAGAGTATGCTGGTAGGAATCTGGTCATTTATTTTTACCCGAAGGATTCTACACCGGGATGTACAACGCAAGGCATTCAGTTCCGGGATACATATGCGCAATTCCAAGCACTCAATACTGAAATTTTTGGCATCTCGCGTGATAGCCTGAAATCACATGAGAACTTTAAAGCCAAATTCACATTCCCGTTTGAATTGCTGTCAGATGCTGAAGAACTGGCATGCTCTTTATTTGGTGTGATTAAAATGAAAAATATGTATGGTAAACAAGTGCGCGGCATTGAGCGCAGCACCTTTGTTATTGATAAAAATGGAAAGTTAATAAAAGAGTGGCGTGGCGTTAAAGTAGATGGCCATGCCACAGAAGTGCTAAGCTTTATTCAAACGCTGTAATTTATTAATGGCGCTTCTAAAAATGCAGAGTTTGGGATGCAGTAATAACCGTAAAGGGCATGTCCGTAGAATATATGCGCTAAAGGCGTCCGGAACGCAGGAGCCGAGATAGTATGCAATATATAGCAAGGCTGCGAGTACTGCGCAACGCAGTAATGCGCCCAAAGAATGTATTTATAGAAGCGTATTGTATTCAATCACTTTCATAGAAAGTTATGTATGGCTAAAAAAACCACAGCCTCTACTAAGCTGTTCGTACTTGATACCAATGTGTTGATGCACGACCCTTCTTCACT
>JBFZCQ010000169.1:0-6052 GCA_041307905.1 Methylotenera sp. | reverse complement strand
GGATGGTTTGCACCGTGATGACCGAACTTGATTTTTACGGTTTTCGCGCCGCTGGCTAAGGCCAGCAACTGGTGACCCAGACAGATCCCAAAAGTAGGCACGCCTTTATCCACAATGGTTTTAATTGCCTTAATCGCGTAATCACATGGCTCAGGATCACCCGGACCATTAGACAGAAACACTCCATCAGGATCCAGCGCCAGCGCTTCTTCAGCTGTCGCCTGTGCCGGCAAAACCGTCACCTTGCAGCCGCGTGAAACCAGCATACGCAAGATATTGCGTTTAACGCCGTAATCAAAAGCCACCACATGGAATTTTTCTTCCGGCGCTTTTGCGTAACCTTCGCCTAACACCCACTCACCCTCAGTGAACTGGTAAGGTTTTTCGCAACTCACCACTTTAGCCAAGTCTAAACCTGCCATACCTGGGAAGTCTCCAATCAGGCTGTTAGCCAGAGCGATTACCTTAGCCTCATCAGCCTCTCCCGTAATTATTGCTCCGGCTTGAGCGCCTTTTTCACGCAAGATACGTGTCAGCTTGCGTGTGTCGATATCAGAAATCGCCACTACATTATTGGCAACCAGATATTCAGACAGGGATTGCGTGCTTCTGAAATTACTGTGAATGAGCGGTAAATCGCGAATAATCAAACCGCTTGCATAAACTTTGCCAGACTCTACGTCTTCAGCATTCACACCGTAATTGCCGATGTGCGGATAAGTTAAGGTAACGATTTGTTTGGTGTATGACGGATCTGTGAGAATCTCTTGGTAGCCAGTCATTGAAGTGTTGAATACAACCTCGGCCACTGCGTGGCCTGACGCTCCAATTGACATGCCACGAAACACGGTTCCATCTGCAAGTACTAGTATGGCGGGCAGGTTTTGTGACACAGTAACTCCTTGTTTTTAAAGCATTAAAAATTTTATAGTCTTTGTCCATCATGAACAGATGGCAGATATGCAAAACGGGAGGAGTAGTTTTACTCTTCCCGTTTCAGAATTAACGAATTATAGCGAAAAAAAACCGACTAATCAATGTAAAGATGCATTTGTCTCATCTGACGCATATGCATTTTTGTTAATAACAGCTGCGCGGAAATGGCACCTAAAAATGCCAGAAACATATCCCATTGCGTATCCCAGACATCACCCTGCGTTGCAAGAAAGGCAACCGCATCGCTACCGGAAGCCAGCGCCACCCACCATTCGATAAACTCATAAAACGCACTTATCGACAGACATATACACACCACAATAAAAAATAGCCACTTGCCGGGCTTTAACGGCGAAGTGCGCAGTAGAATTTCACGCGCAATCATTGCCGGAACAAACCCTTGTGCCACATGCCCAATGCGGTCGTAATAATTTCTATCCCAGCCAAAATAATCGCGCAGCCAGCTGAACAATGGCATTTCGGCATAGGTGTAATGACCACCCACCAGCAAAATAACCATATGCACAGCAATCAAGCAATACACCAGGTTTGTCAGCGGAAATTTATCGTAGGTCATTACCAGCAAAGGTATGGCAATCAACACTGGAAAAACTTCGAGAAACCAGATGAAGTAATCATGCGGGGTTATGGCAGACCAGATGAAAATTACGACCACAAAAATAAATAGTGAGGCTAAATGTTGCAAGCGATTCATTGTTTGACCTTCATTTAATCAAACCCGAAATATTTAATCAGAACTGCAGAATTACATTTAGCGCACTACTTTAAACCTAACACATCCTGCATATCAAAATGGCCTGAATTCTTGCCAGCTAGGAACTTGGCGGCACGCAGTGCTCCAATCGCAAATGTTGCACGACTGCTGGCTTTATGTGTAATTTCCACACGCTCACCTATACCCGCGAACATCACGGTATGATCCCCTACGACATCACCGCCGCGTAATGTAGCAAAACCGATTTTTCCTGCCTCACGCTCGCCGGTAACGCCTTCACGCGCGTAAATTGCGCAATCCTTCAAATCCTGCCCTATACCATGTGCTGCTGCCTCGCCCAGACGCAATGCTGTTCCGGATGGAGCATCGACTTTGTGGCGATGATGCATCTCGACAACTTCTATATCGTAACCATCTTTCAGAACTTTGGCCGCCTGCTCGACCAAATTAATCAGCAAAGTCACACCGACACTCATGTTAGGGGCAAAAACGATAGCTATTTTTTTAGAAGCAGCTTCGATTACTGCTTTTTGTTCAGCAGAAAATCCTGTAGTACCGATCACCATACTCACATTTGCTTTCTGGCAGGCATTCAGATACTGCATGCTGGCTTCCGGCCTTGTGAAATCAACCAGTACATCAGCACCCTTTAACGCCGCATCAACATCAGCAGTTACCTTAATGCCGGATAATTTACCAAACTGTTCGCCTGCATCGCGTCCCAAATGCGAATTATCAGCACGATCCAGTGCGCCATGCAAAACCAACTCGGGATCAGCAAACACTGATTCCAATAAGGCGTGACCCATACGGCCTGAGCAACCAGCAATAACAACTTTTAATGGACTTACCATATTTCTGAAACCTGTAACTTTCTGTACTTATGCAATTAAACCAAAAAATTAAGTTATGACTAAAAACCTATTTGCTCCAGTATGCGATCAAAGAGAGGGATATCACCCTCTTCAGGCAGATCCTTAGGTATTGGCGGCACTTTATTGCCCGCGCGTGGTTGCTCAGCAGGCTCGTTTTCAATTCGCAACTTTTTATCAAACTGCATGCCTGACGACGTACCAGAAACATCAGGTTTAGCTGGCCGCTCCACAGGAGCAGGCGTCACAGGAGCAGGCGACACAGCAGGGGTAGTTTCAATCGGAAGAGTTTCGGCTGGCTGAGATTCTGTAGCAACTGCAGCTGGCACAACTGCTGGAGCTACTGGTTCAACTGGAGCAGCTTCCTGTTTGGACGCATCAACCGGCGCCGCGCTTGCTGGCGCCTCAGGCACTAGCGGAGCGGCAGCTGGGTTATCGACCACAGCAGGCACTTCAATCGGCACTGCCAATAACGACTTCGGCTCTTGAACAACTGCCGCATCCTGCGACTGTCTTGCAGCAGCATTTTTCGCAGCCTCTTCAGCTTCCAGCTTGGCTTTGGCTGCAGCTTCTTTTTCTGCAGCCTCTTTTGCAAGCTCAGCCTCATCTTTTTCCCAGAATTTAAGTTTGTTTAAAAAACCTTTATCTTCAGGCTTTTTAATCGGCGTAACTACCCGTGTACCTATTGGCGCTTCTGGCTCATTCGCTTTTGACTTATCACTGCCAGACGCGACTACATCCCCGCGGACTGATTTTAATAATTCATTTTCGAAATCCATAATGACGCGGCGCTGCTCTTTAAGCTTACCGCCTTCACGCATCTGATACACGTAATCCCAGCGATTACCGTGGAAACTATCTTGAATGAGCGGTGTGCCCATAATAAAACGCACCTGAGATTTAGTCATACCCGGACGCAACTGCAACAGCATTTTAGAAGTCACCACATTACCCTGCTGTACATCTAACTTGAATGGTTTAACGGTGGGTAATGCTGTGCCGCATGACACACACAACAACACCAGCAAGAGGAATAAATAACGCATATTATGACTTTAATTTGAATTAGCGTTAATATAACACGTAGACCGTCAACCAAAAACATTGCAATTACAAATCAGCTAAGATTGTAAATCTGTGGGTACCCAAAGTATGCATGAACAAAAAGACTTAAAAAACGCTGGGCTTAAAGCTACCCTGCCTAGGCTTAAAATTTTAGAACTGTTTGAAAACAGTAAAGAACGTCATCTGTCTGCGGAAGACGTTTATAAAATCCTGATCACATCCGACGAAGATGTTGGACTGGCAACTGTTTACCGTGTACTTACGCAATTTGAACAAGCAGGACTGCTGGTACGACATCACTTTGAAAGTGGCAAGGCGGTATTTGAATTGAATGAAACTGGCCATCACGATCATATTGTTTGCCTGCAATGCGGCCATGTGGAAGAGTTCTGCGACGATGAAATTGAAAAGCGCCAGCAAGCGATTGCTAAAGATCGGGGCTTTAATATCCGCGAGCATTCGCTGTACATTTACGCAGACTGCACAAAAAGCCCTTGTGACAGAAAAGGCTAACTAGCACCCAAGATTGCCCCCTACTGATTATTAATTAAAGCCAGGCATCAAGTCTGGTTGCTACAATATAGTCAGTCAAATCCAAGCATTTCTGTAGCATGCATGCGTGTGGTATCCGTTATTTCCAGACCGCCAAGCATGCGAGCGACTTCTTCGATGCGCTGCGCATCATCCAGCTGTTCTATGTTACTCAGCGTTTGTTCATTCACGAGAGATTTACTTACGCGCAAGTGATGCTGACCAAGCGCGGCAACTTGCGGCAAGTGTGTAATCACCAACACCTGACGCTCGACACCCAGTTGTTTCAGCAGATTACCGACAACTTCAGCTACACCGCCGCCAATCCCAACATCAACCTCATCAAAAATCATCGTAGGTACCCCGCCTTGCTGCGCAGTAACTACACGGATTGCCAGACTGATACGTGACAACTCGCCGCCAGACGCCACCTTGTTAAGGGGCCGCGGCACAACGCCAGCATGACCCGCCACCAAAAATTCGACCTGCTCAAGACCACTACCGCTTGGCTGCTGCGGTGTTAAATCTACCGCAAACTTGCCGCCGCTTAATGAAAGACGCTGCATTTCAGCAGTAATCTTTTCATTCAGGGCTGCTGCCGCATTTTTTCTGCCTTCACTCAACTTTTCAGCAAGTTGCGTATATTCACTTAGCGCCAGACCTTCTTGCTCTGCCAGCGCCTTGCTATCTTCAACTTCAGCAAGCTCAGCCATTCGCATCTGGAAAGTCACCAGCAAATCTGGCAAATCATCCACCGGAACACGATATTTACGCCCAGCCGCATGTATTGCCTGGATGCGTGCTTCAACTTCACCCAAGCGCGAAGGATCCAGATCTACATGCTGAACATATCGACTGATAGAACGACTGGCCTCCTGTAGCTGGATAATACCTGAATCAAGAGTTTCCAATGCCTCACCCAAGCTCGTATCGAACTCATGCATGGCTTGTAATTTATGCTGTATCTGCCCCAGCAGACTCAAAACCGACAAATCACCTTCGCTCAACAACTCAAGGCAGGCTTCTCCGCTCTTGATTAACTCTGCACCGTTAGATAAACGAGTATGCTCCTGCTGTAGCTCATCCCACTCTTCTACGGCAAACGCAAGCTGCGTCAATTCTCGCGAATTATCACGCAACTCTGCCAATTCATCTGCATAGGCGGCTGCATTTTTTTCCAGTGACAGTCGCAATTCATACAGGTGATGCCAATGTTTGTATTTAACTGCAACCTCATTTGCAGTCGCACTCAGACCGCCGAATTCATCCAGAATCTGCCGTTGTGTTGCCAGCTTAAGCAGAGAGTGGTGTGCATTCTGGCTATAAATATCCACCAACAGTTCACCAATATCCTTGAGCTGTTGCACCGTGACCGGAGTGCCGTTAATAAAACCGCGTGATCGACCATCCGCATACATAACCCGGCGCAATACCAACTCGCCATCATCGCCTTCCAATTCAGACTGATGTAGCCACGCCAGCACTTCCTGATGAGTGCTGACATCAAACATCACGCTGATTTCAGCCTTATCGCAGCCTACGCGCGTAACGCCGCCTTCAGCCCTGGCACCTAAGGCGAGTGACAATGCATCAATCAGAATTGACTTGCCGGCTCCGGTTTCACCCGTAAGCACTGTAAAGCCGGGCTGAAACTCAAGATCGAGTTTACTGACAATCACAAAATCACGAATAGACAGGCTTTGAAGCATTAACCTATCCCCAATTCAACTTATTACGCAACATATCAAAATAACAATAATCAATTGGGTGAAGCAAATAGATATTTCGCGCAGAGCGCTGCACTAAGATTTTATCGCCGATTTCCAAATCCTCTTGAGACTGACCATCCATACTCAGATGCGCCTCATTAAACTGCACCAGCGTTATTTCAATTTTACTGCTGCTATTCACG
>JBFZCQ010000168.1:0-2614 GCA_041307905.1 Methylotenera sp. | reverse complement strand
GGGCAACCGCGCATGGCTAATTGCTCATGAAAATGATGAATTAGCTGCAAACATTCAGCTTGAGTTTGACAACTTAATCCATCGCCGAATAAGCGGTGAACCCTGATGGTAATGGCGGGTGGTACCGGTGGTCATGTCTATCCGGCAATGGCGGTAGCTGATCACTTAAAAGCTGACGGCTGG
Organism: Methylotenera sp.; assembly: GCA_041307905.1. GTDB lineage: Bacteria > Pseudomonadota > Gammaproteobacteria > Burkholderiales > Methylophilaceae > Methylotenera. Next base: position 2,431 of record JBFZCQ010000168.1, on the reverse strand, counting down.
AATATCGTCTGGCTATGCACAGCAGGCGGCATGGAAAACAAATTGATCGAAGGCAAGAGTTACAGCAAAGCTATGATTCAAATGCAGGGCGTTCGCGGAAAAGGTTTGCTGGGCTGGGTGCTGTTACCGGTAAAACTGATAAAAGCATTTAGCCAGAGCATGAGCGCGATCAAACAATATAAGCCTGATGTTGTGCTTGGCATGGGCGGCTTTGCGGCATTCCCAGGTGGTTTTATGGCAAAACTGCTGGGCAAGCCGCTGGTAATCCATGAGCAGAATTCCGTGGCGGGCTTGACCAATAAAGTGTTGGCAAAACTGGCTGATCATGTACTAGCTGCTTTCCCGGCAGCATTCGGTAGTGCAGCAATCCTGGTAGGTAATCCGGTGCGGGCTGATATTGCACATTTGCCGGCACCTGAAGCTCGCTTTGCCGGCCGTGAGGGTGCGTTACGTCTATTGGTGGTTGGCGGCAGTCTGGGTGCGCATGCCTTGAATGAAGTGATTCCACAAGCGCTGGCAAAACTGCCTTTAGAACAACGTCCGCAGGTTGTGCACCAGAGCGGCGTTAAACATATTGATGTGCTGCAAAGTAATTATGAAAAAGCAGGTGTAGCAGTAGATGCGCGTGCGTTCATTGATGACATGGCAGCAATGTATGCATGGGCAGATTTTGTGATATGCCGTTCCGGTGCGCTGACTGTGGCTGAAATGTCAGCTGTTGGTCTAGGTGCATTAATGGTGCCGTTCCCGTTTGCGGTGGATGATCATCAGACCACGAATGCTGCGTATCTTGCAGAAGCAGGCGCGGCAATTTTAGTGCAGCAAAAAGAATTGAGTGTAGAGAAATTGACTGAAATATTGAGTGAGCTGAGCCGTGAACAGTGTCTGGATATGGCAAAAAAAGCACGCGCATTAGGCAAGCCTGAAGCAACCGCAAATGTAGCCACAATATGCAGGGAGGTAGCGCTATGAAACATAAAGTGAAAAATGTGCATTTTGTGGGTATCGGAGGTTCCGGAATGAGCGGTATTGCGGAAGTACTGATTAATCTGGACTTTAGTGTATCGGGATCAGACCTGGCCTCTAATGGCACTACAAAACGCCTGCAAGCTTTCGGCGCAAGGATTTATGAGGGCCATGCAGAAGAAAATGTGAAAGATGCAGACGTAGTTGTTGTGTCTTCTGCAGTGAATGAAGAAAATCCTGAAGTAAAAGCGGCACGTGCTAAAAAAATACCAGTGGTGCCGCGTGCGCTGATGCTGGCTGAGCTCATGCGCTTCAGGCAGGGCATTGCAGTAGCCGGTACGCACGGAAAAACCACAACTACCAGCCTGATTGCAAGCATTCTGGGCGAGGCCGGCATGGACCCGACCTTTGTGATCGGCGGTAAATTGGAAGCCGCCAATGCCAATGCAAAACTTGGCACTGGTGAATATATCGTGGCGGAAGCAGATGAGTCTGATGCTTCGTTTCTGCATCTGACGCCGGTGATGGCTGTGGTGACCAATATCGACCAGGATCACATGGATACCTATGAACATAGCTTTGAAAAACTGAAAAGCGCGTTTGTGGAATTCCTGCAGCAGTTGCCCTTCTGGGGCATGGCGGTGGTATGTATTGATGACGCAAATATTCGTGAAATTCTGCCGCGAGTGACTAAACCGGTCATGACTTATGGTTTAAGTGAAGATGCAAAAGTGCGCGCCAAAAACGTACGTGCTGATAATGGCAAGATGCATTTCACTGTACAGATTATTAATGGTGTGACCACTGAATTTGATGTGACGCTGAATCTACCGGGCAACCACTATGTATTAAATGCACTGGCAGCCATTGCGATTGCCAATGAATTGAATGTACCGGATACAGATATTATAAAAGCCCTGAAAGAGTTCAAAGGTGTGGGCCGGCGCTTTGAGCGTTATGGTGAGGTGGCTGCAAAAGCAGGCGGTAGCTTCACTTTGATTGATGACTACGGCCATCACCCGGTAGAGATGCAGGCCGTGATTGCTGCTGCACGTGGTGCTTTTCCGAACCGTCGCCTGGTAATGGCATTCCAGCCGCATCGTTATACCCGTACCCGTGATTGTTTTGAGGATTTTGTAAAAGTACTGTCGGGTGCTGATGTGGTATTGCTGACGGAAGTGTATTCCGCTGGCGAGGCGCCGATTGTGGCAGCTGATACGCGCTCGCTGATACGCGCGATTCGCGTGTCAGGCAAGGTTGAGCCTATGTTTGTGGAAACAACCGATGAATTACCGCAGGCAATATTTGATGTAGCACATGACGGTGATGTGGTTATCGTGATGGGCGCTGGCTCCATTGGGCAGGTTGCCGCAAAAACCAGAGACCTGGCAAATTAGAGACTAGGCAAAATAATGAAAGAACTTAACGGAAAATTACTGATAAACGAACCCTTGGCCCGCTACAC
>JBFZCQ010000167.1:0-2796 GCA_041307905.1 Methylotenera sp. | reverse complement strand
TGTGATGCAGCAAAGTGAATTGGCACAAGTTTTGAGCGAGCAGGCTGATCAAGCCGGTCAGATTGACATCAAGCATATCTTGGTAATGCTTGATCAATGCAAGGCGATCATAGCGAAAATCAGGCGCAACAGTGCGCAAACCGGGACCAGTATCAATCTTACCCAGCTACTGCAACGCATGTTGCAGCAGGTGTCGCGTTTGGAAGAGTTGCTGACTATTCTGCATCACTTTCAGCATGGTGAGTCTGCAGATATTGAAATCGTCAGATTGTTTAAGGCGCTGGTCTATAGCGAGTGTCACAAGAACGATTTGTATGAGCACTGGCGTGAAAGCATGGAACTGATGGCGGTGCGCGTGACCGAAAATGCCAGTCGCACAGGTGAACACTATATCACCGGAAATCGTAGTGAATATTATGCATTGATGCGCTCAGCAATGGGCGCGGGTGTGATCATTGCAATAATGGCGATGCTGAAGATTGTTTTTGCCAAGCAGCATCTGGCACCGCTGACTGAAGCGATTGTGTTCAGCCTGAATTATGGACTTGGTTTTATTCTGATCCATATTCTCCATTTTACTGTTGCTACAAAACAGCCGGCGATGACGGCGGCAGCGATTGCGGCGACTATTGATAATGCCTCTGATACTAAATCCAAAGAGATGGATAATCTGGTGGCCATGGTTGCCAATACCATGCGCAGTCAGCTTGTCGCCATTTTTGGTAATGTAGTAATTGCTATTCCAATGGCGATGCTTCTTGCATGGGGAGTGCTGCATTTTACCGGGCAGTCGTTTATTGATGCTAATAAAGCAAATCATCTGCTGGCCGATATTGATCCAGTCCGTAGTGGGTCTTTGTTTTATGCTGCCGTTGCCGGCATATGCCTGTTTTTATCAGGGTTGATCGCTGGTTATCACGATAATCTGGCGGTTTATAACAAAATCCCGCAACGCTTGCGCGCTGTTAAATGGATGCAGAAGCTTATGGGCGCACAGCGTTTGGAGCGGGTCGCCAATTATATTGAGAATAATCTGGGTGCGCTGGCTGGTAATTTTTACTTTGGCTGTTTGCTTGGCGGTATGAGTGGGCTTGGTATATTGCTCGGTTTGCCAATTGATATCCGCCATATTGCCTTCTCATCAGCGTTTGTTGGTTTTGCCAGTTTTAGTCTGGATTTTATGCTGAGTTGGCAGTCGGTTGCCTACATCGCGCTAGGCTTGGCTTTAATTGGATTGGTAAATCTCACAGTGAGTTTTGGCTTAGCCTTATATGTAGCGATGAAGTCGCGCAAAGTGCGCTTTAATCAGTGGCGCTCACTGATTAAGAGTTTAGCTATTCGGCTTAATCAGCATCCGGGAGAATTTATTTTGCCTCCCGCAAAGTTCAAGCAACCAGAATATCCTGGCACATAGCATAGTTCCATAATTACTTTTGGTGCTTTATAAATAGCCAAAAGTTATTATTTGATTGCGGCCATTTTTGATAGAGTATTGTATTCTGCATGGTCAAATGATCATGGTGATTAAGCCAAGTAAGTAAAAGGAATGCTCATGTCAAACTGGTTTCAAGATCATGCTCAATCTATCGGCAACACTCCGCTAGTTAAATTAAACCGTATTACCGATGGCGCCCAGGCCACTGTGCTGGCCAAGATAGAAGGCCGGAATCCTGCATACTCGGTAAAGTGCCGTATCGGCGCAGCTATGATTTGGGATGCGGAGCAGCGCGGTTTATTAGGGTCAGGCAAGGAAATCGTCGAACCTACCAGTGGCAATACCGGTATTGCGCTGGCTTTTGTCGCTGCCGCGCGCGGCATTCCGCTTACTCTGACGATGCCGGAAACCATGAGTATCGAGCGCCGCAAACTGTTGGTAGCTTATGGTGCAAAGCTAGTGCTGACTGAAGGTGCAAAAGGTATGAGCGGTGCGATTGCCAAAGCGGAGGAAATTGCAGCCTCTGATCCAGATCGTTATGTGCTGCTGCAGCAATTCAAAAACCCCGCCAACCCGGCGATTCACGAAAAAACCACTGGCCCCGAAATCTGGGATGCGACCGATGGTAATGTCGACATTTTTGTTGCTGGTGTAGGCACCGGTGGCACGATTACTGGTGTGTCACGTTACCTTAAATACACCAAGGGCAAGCAGGTGCTGACTGTTGCGGTAGAGCCTGCCGCTAGCGCGGTGTTAAGCCAGAAGCGTGCGGGTGAAGCATTGAAGCCAGCCCCGCATAAAATTCAGGGTATTGGTGCCGGTTTTGTGCCGGATATACTAGATCTATCTGTTGTGGATGAGATTGCGCAAGTCAGCAATGAAGATGCGATTCTATATGCCCAGCGACTGGCACGCGAGGAAGGCCTGCTCTCTGGTATTTCCTGTGGCGCAGCGGTGGCAGTTGCAATTCGTTATGCCAAGCGCCCGGAGAATGCCGGGAAAACCATAGTAGTGGTCTTGCCAGACTCCGGTGAACGCTATTTGAGTTCGATATTGTTTGAAGGCTTGTTTGATGCGCAGGGCATAGCCGTTTAATTTTTTTGTATTTTCTTTTATGAATCCTAACCACGCCGCTTGGTGTAAGCTTGCGTGGTTTTGTATTTTATCAGTTAGCGCGTAAAACCTAGCCGTTTTACCCGTAAAGGGCATCCCCATGGAATACACCTGCTAAAGCAGGTTATTCCCATGTGAAGGGCGAGGATGTAAGCGTAAGGTTTTAACTAAATTTGACAACGTAATGAAATATGCTAATTTGAACTTACATGGACAGCATCACTCAAGCAAATTAATCCTACATGCCA